>NZ_CP040277.1 GCF_013393905.1 Nostoc sp. C052 | reverse complement strand
TGCCAGGATTGAAACGATAGCCCATACTAGGGATAGTTTCGATTAAGCCATCACAACCATATTCCGATAATTTGCGTCGCAAAAGTCGGATTTGAGCTGCTACTACATTACTAACGCGTTCTGCACTAAAGGCGTACAGATGATTTAAAATTTGGTCGCGGGTAATAACTGTATTAGGACGTTTCATCAAGTATTCTAATAATTGAAATTCTTTTTTTGTTAAATAAATTACCTTATTTTCACCATTCGGGTACTGTCGAGAAACTGTACAATTACCGCAGTCCAGGATAAGTCCACCAACTTGCAATTGTAAAGGCTGGAACTGAGACGTAAGCGCTGCACCTCCAAAGGAAGCTCGCCTTTGCAAAGCACGCAAACGTGCCAGTAGTTCTGCCATGCCAAACGGCTTGATCAAATAATCATCAGCCCCTGCATCTAGTCCAGCTACCTTATCTGCCATGGTATCTTTAGCAGTTAGCATCAGCACGGGCAAAGCATTACCCCGAACTCGTAAACGCTTGCACAGTTCTAAACCTGACATTCCTGGTAACAACCAATCAAAAATTGCCAGTGTATATTGAGTCCAATCATGTTCTAGATAAGTCCAGGCTTCATTTCCATCCAAAACCCAGTCAACAATATATCTTTCTTTACTCAACTTTCGCTGAATCGATGCACCCAGATCCGGCTCATCTTCAACAAGCAAAACTTTCATAATCAGCAGATGTATTTTAGTAATTTGTTCATTAAATTACACGCAATTGAGCAATACCAATTGGTAACTCTACATTCATGCCAGCGAGAATGGTAGATATCTTGTAGAACTTATCACCAGTAGTCACTGCTGTTTTTTTAACATTATTCATTTCTACAATTATGACAGTTCCAGGAGCGACTGATTCGGCAAACTCTAGCGTAGCTTTTTTACCTTGAATAGAAACTTTTGCAGCAAATTTTTTACCGGATTGATCGGACGCATCAATATTCTCTCTGAGAACAATGTTAGCTGGAGCTTCGATAATTAGCTGAGAAATAGCCTTGCTATTTTCGGGAACTGCTATTTTTAAGGTATGTCTCATAATCCTCGCGTGGCGAATACCCTGGGGAAATTCTACCAAGCTAATAACATGAGGAAAGTTACTAGATTGTGGTATAGGATTTGCATAAGTAGCTGGAACTAAAACTGCCATAGTCAAGGCAAAAATAGCAGTGTATGTCAGTGTTCTATTCATTGCGCTCTTATAATCACTTTACTAAATTCATCAATCATCAGAATCATCTTCAGTGAAAGATGTTACCTCTTAATAGCTTGACAAAGTGAGATGAAATTTGGGTGAAATTTTAGCTAGTTATAGAGATTTCTTAAAAAAAACAAATAAGTGACCTTTGATGAAGCTATAATCCTTTCGGAAATGTATACTTTTTTATAGTCTCAAAACTCTCTCTAACTTTGTTTCAGCTTCTAACGATGTTGACAAACAGTTGAAGAAGCAAGATGTTCATACTGATGTTTTGTCATACATTTAAGTGAAAATATACTCTCGTAGATTTGTTTGGCAACGACGGAGGTAACTCAGTGCTTGTTTTTCTAAGTAACGAACTCTGCTTTCACTAATGTTGAGATGTTGAGCTACCTGCGTCAAGGTGAGTTCGCAATTATCTTCCAAGCCATAATGCAAAATTAGGACTTGTTGCTGCTGTGGAGTTAATTCTCTCAGTGAGAGATAGATATCTTGACGCATTAAATTTTGAGTTACTTGGATTTCAGGCGAGGCTTCTGGAACTTCTGTTAAAAGTTCTTGCAATTCTGTGTCTTCGTTATCGCCCACTTGTTTATCTAATGAAACAGGTTGACGAGATATCATCAGCAGTTCGCGGATTTGAGCAGGGTTTAATTTCATCTTTTCTGCAATTTCAGACATACTAGGACTGCGCTTTAGTTTTTGAGATAATTCCCTTTGCACTTTTTTTAGTTTGTTCAACTTTTCGGTAAGATGAATTGGCAGTCTAATAGTTCGTGATTGCTGAGATATTGCTCGTGTCATTCCCTGGCTAATCCACCAATAAGCATAGGTAGAAAACTTATAGCCACGAGTAGGGTCAAATTTCTCTACACCACGCTCTAAACCTAGTGAACCTTCCTGAATTAAATCCATAAACTCCAAATTTCGTCCTTGATATTTTTTGGCAATAGAAACCACTAAACGAAGATTTGCTGCCATCATCTTTTGCTTTGCCTGTGTACCTTTCTGAAAAATTTCCTTCACTTCCATTTCACTAAGTTGTACATATTGAGCTAATTGTTTTTGAGATGGTTCGTGATTGAGGTGTTTCTTCAAAGTTTCCTTTTTTTTGTGTAACGTAATCATCTGCTGTACCTGTTTGCTATATACAATTTCTTCCTCATGAGTTAACAATGGTACACGAACAATATCTTGCAGATAATTACGAACTATATCTGTGCTGAATTTAATATTTGACGTTGTTGTTGTCATGTTAAAAATCGACATAATTTTAGTATTTTTTATTTATGTGAAAATATCTTTAATAAAAATTATTCATTCATATTACGGTAAGTAGCCACGGCTGAAGGAGAACTGCGATTGAGGTAGCGAAATATCCAATATTTGAAAACTGTATCCATGATTACTGGAACAGTAGCAATAAATAAAGAAGTAAGGCTTTTGTTTTCTGGGAAACCGTAATGATTGAAAGTACTTTCTATAATTATTTGCCAACCATAAGGAGAGTGATAACCCACAAATATATCTGTAGATAGAATAATTAAAAAAGCCTTGGCAGAGTCGCTTAGACTATAAGTTATATCGCCAGCAAAAGACATAAGAATGGATAGCTGCTGCTTACCTGTTAAGATTAAGATTATTAATGTGATAGCTGTAAGTATATCTGTCAAGACATTTGTTACTGCATTAATACTTTCAATTTTATTTTCTTCTACTAAAGCAATAGCTTTTTTCTTAAGCTGATTTTGAACAAGCTCGTCAGAGAATGTGGTGATTTTACCTATTCGAGCTTCAAAATAAACACTTTGCTCAAATTTTTTGAGTTCCGCTAAAGCTTTTTCTTCTTGAGAATAATTTAAGAAAATATTTAACTCTTGTGAATTCCAAAACTTCTCAACGAGGGGAGTGATTACAAAGTTTCGAGAAAGCTGATTTATAAGTAATGGAACTACAATCAGAATTAACAGAAAACGGAGGGAGGAAATTGTTTGCAGTCGAGAAGCGCGAAACTCTTCAATAACCTTTGCTTCGGCATTTGGATCTAACGTCTGTTGAAATTTTCCTATCGTCCGCAGGATAGAGCGAGGAATAAAGCTCATCTTTTGAGATGATGACTTTGATTTCATATTAATTTATAAGCATCAAAATTATAGTTGCACCCATAATTTAGTGAGACAACTGTGGTGTTTTAAAAAACTATAAGATTTAAACTTTAAATCTCTAAATTCTACTTTACAAAAATAGGATGAAATTAAGATGAAAAATCAGTATTTTATAGATTTTTTTCTAAATTTAGTTATTTTGGTATATATTAAAACCAGCAATTTTACTTAAATAACTATTACTTTGGGGATTTGTTCTCACAAAGCTAAGATGATTAGGTATTCGGTCACAGTAATTGCTCTAAATGCGATCGCCACCAAATTCTCTATCCATATACTCAACTCAATTTATTTAAACCACGTTTTCTTGAGCAAGAGGACATGGATAACTTGGATCGCCTGTTTCTATCTGAATTGTAGTGTGTTCAATACCAAAATGGTCGTGAAGTTGTTGATTTAGCTGAACTAAAAAAGCATCATTAGGATTTCTAGTAGGCATAATTAAGTGAGCAGTGAGAGCTGTTTCTGTGGTACTCATCGCCCAGATGTGCAAGTCATGAACACTAGATACACCAGGAAGTTCAGCTAAGAATGTACGCACTGCAAGTGGTTCAATACCTGCTGGTACTGCATCTGTGACTAAGTTCAAAGATTCTTGGAACAATTGCCAAGTACTCACAATAATCACGACAACGATCATCAAACTTACAACTGGGTCAAACCATAGCCAACCAGTGGTAACAATTGCAATACCAGCCAGGACTGCACCCAAAGACACCGCCGCGTCAGCAACTAAATGGATAAAGGCTCCTCTAATATTCAAGTCTCTTTCACGACCAGACAAGAACATCAAAGCACTTCCCATATTGATGGCAATACCTACCGCAGCCACGCCGATAATTGTACTACCTGATACTGGACTAGGTTGAGCAAAACGCTGTATGGCTTCCCAGGCAACTGCGCCAGAAGCTACAAGTACGAGGATAGCGTTTAATAGAGCTGCCAAAATAGAGGAGCGACGTAACCCGTAAGTGCGGCGTGGTGTTGGTTGGCGACGACCGAGGAAGCTTGCTCCCCAGGCAAGTAACAAACCTAGAACATCACTCAAATTGTGACCAGCATCGGCAAGTAGGGCAAGGGAATTGGCAGCTAACCCATAAACTACTTCAATGACAACAAATCCAGTGTTGAGAGCAACGCTAATAATGAAGGCACGGTTGTAATTAGTCGGTTCGTGGCTGTGTCCGTGACTTTGATTATGAGACATTAATGCTATCCTTAAAGCGTTACCAATGGCGAAAGAACTTCTATGCTTTGACAAGTGACAAACTTATCTTTAAGCATATCTTTGACCAAGGAAAAAAATTCGGTTATTGCAGTTTCACTATCAATAACTGTAACAAGAAGTGGTAGTGCAGAGGACTCAGTAGACGGATCTAGCTTATTTAGAGTCCGAAAAACCCCATGTTTACCATATCCAGAAATTGCCCGCACTACCGTTACCCCTGTTAATCCTTGTTTGCGAGCGATTCCGAGCAGAACTTGATGAAGGGGTTGATGTTCCCAACAATCCAACTCGCTAACATAAATTGTTAATTGTTTCCATATTGTCATATAGCTTTTCCTATACTGGTATCGCTATTATCGCTAATTATTGAATTGCTCGGATTATCGCTTAAAGGTAAAGCGACCATTAAATTTTTCACCTTTCACATCAGTTTGAATAACAACTTTATACTCTCCCGTTGCAGCCGCAGGCAGTTTTGCTGAATATTGCTTTTCCTCGGTATTATAAGGAACTTGTAGGGTTTTGTTACTGCCATCTGGTAGCTGAACTTGAGCCGTGAGCTTGGCATCAGTAATTGCTTTGTCCTGCTCGCCGTGTACGCTTATATCTAAATGAGTAGAATCTTTTTCTATATCTGGTTTGAACTCTAAATGATATTTGCCCGACTCTATAACTTGACCCTTATGCTCTCCATTATTAGATTGATCGCCTTTTTCATCATGAGCATGACCGTCGTTTTCATTATGCGCTTCCGCAGTTTTAGCAACGGGTTCAGTTTTGGCAGCTGTTTTTGTAGTTGCTGTTTTGGTAGCACTTTCCGAGTTAGCAGCTTGATTCCCACCATTACAAGCACCCAAAAAAATTAATCCTACACTGCTAACAATTACTAAACTGGTTTTCAGAAATTTCATTAATTCAAACTCCTTGATGTTTTGTAAATTAAAAACTAATACAGCACGTTGTAAGTAAACCACCTATTTCAAATCAATGAAACCTTTAAGAATTAGGAATTCCTAATTCCGTTAGCGTAGTGAGGCGTAGCCCATTGCAAATTCCGCCAAGCTGTATTATTAGGCTCTGGCTTCTCGTGCAATTTCTGGCTGAATAATTGGTTCAGCCTTTCTTGGCACCACAAATCTACCAAACTGTATATACAAAGCCGGAAGCACTAACAAGGTTAAAGCGGTTGAGGTAAACAATCCACCTAACACTACAACAGCTAGTGGCTGGAGGATTTCTTTTCCGGCTCCACTACCAATTACCAAGGGTGCCATACCCAGAGCTGATGATAGCGCCGTCATTAAGATAGCAGCCAACCTTTCTACCGACCCTTCCATCAAAGCCTGCCGCAGAGGTTGTCCTTCTGCCATCCTAGAATTGTAGTTCTCAACCAGTAATAGTCCATTGCGTGTAGCAACGCCGAATAAGGTAATAAATCCTACCATTGAAGCTACAGAGAGAATACCGCCAGTTAAGGCGATGGAAATGACTCCACCCACTAAGGCCAAGGGCAAGTTTATCAAGATCATGATGGTGGCAGGAATCGACTTGACAGCAAAGTAAATCAGGACTGCGATCGCCACAAATGCTAATCCCCCAGCCGAAAGTAAAGTTTTTGTCGCTCCTTCTTGGGCTTCAAATTGACCGCCGTATTCAATAAAATATCCAGAGGGTAATTGCACCTGTTGCTTAACTCTGTCCCGAATATCCTTAATTACAGAACCTAAATCTCGTCCAGCCACGTTGCTGGATACGACAATATAGCGAGAGACGTTTTCGCGGTTGATGGTATTGGGGCCTGTACCATAGTTGATTTTTGCGACTTGGGCTAAGGGAATTTTTTGTCCGTTGGGTGTATCAACTAGCAAATTACCGATAATTTCAATATTGTTACGGTATTTTTCTTGCAACCAAACCACCATATCAAAGGTCTGTTGTTGCTCCAATACTTGGGAAACGACTCGCCCATTCAGTGCAGTTTCTACTATCTCTGATAATTCGCCAATAGTTAAACCATAGCGAGCTGCTGCATTGCGGTCGAATTGAATTTGTACCTGTTTAATCGGTACTTGCGGTTCTAGTTGCAAATCTACTAGACCCGAAACCCCGCCCATAGCTGATTGTACTTGTTGACCAAGGGTGCGGAGTTGTTCCAAATCGGGGCCAAAAATTTTCACAGCGATCGCACTCCGTACACCTGAGAGGACTTCATCCATTCGGTGCGAAATAAACCCGCCGATATTGGGAACGACTCCGGGAATTTTTTCAAACTCCTGGCGAATTGTTTCAATTGTCTTGTCTCGATCTTTTCCCCCCTCCTCGCTGAGTTGGACATCTATTTCCGCAGCGTTTACACCAGCTACCTCAGTATCCCCCTGAGCGCGTCCAGAGCGCAATTGAGCCGTTTCAACCCCAGGATTTTTTTTCAAGGCTTCTTCGATAGCTATCCCTACTTGATTGGTCGCATCCAGAGACTGACCAGGCATTAAAACTGCGGCGATCACCAAAGAGCGGTCTTGGAATTCTGGTAAAAAAACTTGCCCTAACGAGAATAGAATCATCGTTGAAGCCACAAAAGCAGCGATCGCACCTGTCAAAATAATCTTGGGGCGACGAATAGAAAATTTCAAAAGTGGACGATACAAACGATGGGAAAATCGTTCAACCCAAGTTTCTGTACTTGGTAAACGCCGATTTACTAGCAAAAGGGCGCACAGTGCTGGAGTCAATGTCAGTGCTACTAAGGTAGAAGCGCCAATTGACAGCAAATAAGCTACAGCCATCGGTGTAAAAATCCGACCTTCTACACCGGAAAGAGCAAAAATTGGTGCAAAGACGACTGCAATAATGATTGTCGAGAACAGTACGCTTACCCGCACCTCCACTGAGCCATTAAAAACAACTTGCAGTGGTGGTACAGGATTGCCTGCTATCTGGTTTTCTCGCAAACGGCGGTAGACATTCTCCATATCGACAATTGCGTCATCCACCACCGAACCAATCGCAACAACCAATCCGCCCAAAGTCATTGTATTGATGCCTTGTCCTGTCCAATTCAGGATCATCATTCCTAACAACAAAGACACAGGAATCGCACTCAAACTAATAATCACCGTGCGCCAGTTCATCAAAAATAAAATCAAGATGACACAAACGATGATCGTGCCATCACGCAAAGCTTCTTCAACATTCTTAAGCGAAGCTTCGATAAAATCTTCCTGACGGAAAGTAGTTGTAATTTTGACATCTTTGGGCAGACCTGCTTGAATTTCCTCCATTGCTTTTTCAGCCGCCTTCGTTACTTTTGGCGTATCTGCTGTTGGCTGTTTGTTGACTGTCAAAATTACCGCTTTTTTACCCGCAAAACTGCCATCGCCGCGTTTGAGTGCTGCACCGATTTGTACATCCGCCACTTGTTCCAACAGTACAGGGGTGCCATTTTTGGCTTTAATTACTGATTTTTTCAACTGCTCGATAGATTCAATCCGCCCTACCCCTCGCACCAATGTTTCTTGGTCAGGAGTAATTAAAAATCCCCCTGGTGCATTGGCGTTAGCTGCTTGTGCTGCCTTGGTGACATCATCAAGGGAAACATTAAACGCCTTCAGCTTATCTGGGTTTACCAGCACTTGATACTGACGTTCATCCCCACCAAATATGACGATATTACTTACACCAGGGACAGCCAGCAGGCGGTTCTTCACTTGCCAGTTGACAATCCGCCAGACCTCCATCAAAGGAGTGGTTTCAGAAGTAAAGGCATATTTGACAGTCCATCCCAAGGGGGAACTAACCGGCAGAACCTCTGGGTCTTCTACACCTTGCGGTAGTTGACTGCGTGCTTGTTGCAACCGTTCCGTTATCAATTGGCGGGCGCGATAAATTTCTGTATCCAAGCTAAAAGTCGCTCTCACAGCCGAAAGACCTACGGCTGAGGAAGAACGCAATGCTTCTAGTCCGGGAGTGCCGTTAATCACACTTTCTATCGGTCGAGTAACTAGGGACTCAACCTCTTCTGGTGCAAGTCCTGGGGCTTCGGTCATAATTTCCACTTGCGGTGGAGCAAAGTTGGGAAATACATCCAGTGGCATTTGCGTAAGGACGAGAAAGCCCCAAAGTGATACGAGGATGGAAGCAATAACTACTAGCCAGCGTTGAGCGATCGACCATTTAACAATAGAATTGAGCATATTTTGACTTACATAGGATTTTTAGCCCTAAACCCCGTATAAAATTGTCAATCTAAAATCCCTTAGTACAAAATTTCGTAAAATCTTGGCCAATTGAGGGTTTAAATTGAAACGCAGAGGTACACAGAGTTGAGCGCCCAGAAGCGTAAAGTTTGTTCGAGTTTTTCGCTACGAAATTAAGCAAAACTGTATTTAGTTTGGGGAATGAGGATTTTCACGTTCTTCATTCTCAATCAGCTTGGCTGGTTGAGACAATATAGGTTGCTTATGGTTGTCGGTATAAATCTCAGTTTCATACTCGTACTCTGAATTGCCCACTGCTATTAAAGGCGATCGCGTGCGACGACCAGACCAGAAGCTACCTCCCATGAAAGCCACGGTAGCAATGGCTGCTCCTCCCCCTGCTGAGAGCAACCATAAAGGTAGAGGGAAGCTGTTAGCTTTAGCCTCACTTTCCTCTGAGTGCGAATCTTCTTCTTGCGAGTGGTCGTCTTCTTTGGATTTCTTATCACCCCGTAATGACTGTGCATAAAGTTGTGGCGCACGCTGAGTGACTACTGAATCTCCCTCGAATAAACCACTTTTAATCTCAATTAAATCTCCAGAGGTTTGTCCTAACTCAACTTCAACCGATTGGAAGGCATTGCCGTTTTGGACATAGACCAATTTCTTACTATTTGCATCCACTACGGCAGAATTGGGAATTGCCAAAGTAGCTGTAGATGTCTGGTCTGTTACAACTTCAAGTTCGGCAAACATTCCAGGTTTGAGCTGCCCTCTGGTGTTATTGACTTCGGCTTGTACTGGTACTACTCGCGTTTCTCCTTCCACCACTGAGCCAATCCGTGTAATCCTTCCTGTAAAGGTTTGATTAGGTACGCTAGCAACCTTCATGCTTACCTGTTGGCCTGTTCTCACTTTATCTAAATCTTTTTCATAGATATTCGCTGTGGCAAAAACCCGACTATCATTCACAATCGTCATTAACTTGCCACCCGCATCCTGGAAAGATTGGCCGATAGTAACTTCCCTGTCAGTAACCTTGCCGGAAATCGGAGCACTTACTGTTATTAGCCCCTTAGCATTAGCGCGGTTTCCTAGTTGAGAAAGGCGAGTTTCATAAATAGCACTGCTGCGATTAATATTTGACTTTGCTAGGCTAACTGCTGCTTGAGCGCGCTTTAGCTGATTTTCAGACGCAATGACATCGCGGCGGCTATTAGCTGTGGTCAGTTTAGCTTTAGCTTCTGCTAGCTGGGTTTGGGATTCAAGGGCGTTGCGACGTGCCAAAGCACCTTCAGTGGCTAACACTTGATCTTTTTCATACTTTTCTTGAGCAAATGCGACTTGGCTTTGGGCTTGGGCGATTTCTGCTGCGGCTATTTGTTGATAGCGATCATAGTTTTGTTGGGCTAGCCTCAAGTCAGCTTGAGCCTGCTGTAAATCAGCCTGACCTTGTGCTAATTTGTCCTGAGAGTTAACCCGCAGTTCCACTAAGTCAGGACTAGTTACAACAGCGACAGGTTGGCCTTTCTTTACTGATGCACCTGGTTCCACCAACAGTTCAACTACTTTTACCCCTTGAATTGGGGTGGTGACTTCCACTTTCTGACTAGGTAAGGTTTCAATCTGTCCAGTAGTTTTAATGCCTACAGCTAATCGTTGGCGTTGCAACGGTTCGACCTTAACTCCTAGCAGTTTTGCGGTTTCTGCATCAACTTCCACAGAACCCGTCAATTCGCCTCCTGCTTGAAAAGCACTTCCGCCAGTGTGGTCATGACCACCACCAGCCAAAACAGTAGTAGGAGTATTTAGTAGTAACAAACTCAACATTGTCAACGAAACATAACGCAGTGGAGCAGAACATTGAAACAAATTAGAGATTCCCATCGCTTGTTGTGTCCTAAGGTAGTGAGAAAGCAGAGTCACATTTGGATGTTGGCATTTGATGTGTAAATTTGGACTACCGCTTTCTTTAGCTAGTTACATTGCTTTTGTGAGTAGTTTAAGGAGTTTGACTAGTACTCTTTTTCCAGTGTTTCATATTGATATGAAATTTGGGTGAAATTTTTAGTGGCGATCGCTATTAGGAACAACTATTATATTTAGGCTATATTCAGGTTTTGAATATTACACTTTTTCAATAAACACAAAATACACAGAGTAGGATATATAATCCATACATATTTTTGGATTGCTATAGGCATTTTTACAACATAACCATAAATATCTATAATATTTATATACCCTGAGTACCATTAGCTAGCATACAAATTAAATAGCCCACAGCTTTCCAAGTAATTAAGAAAGCGATCGCTATCAAGCTTAAGCCATTAGAACTATCTTAAAAATGAGGCAGAAGGCAGAAGTAAAGAAAAAAATTATCCTTTGTTGTGTTCGCGTAGCATGTGCTTTGCGCTAACGTTAGTTCATAGTGTCTCTTGCAAAAGTCATAATTTTAGACTTTAGAATTAGTCTAAAATTCTATTATTTAAAGGATTTTAAACTTACAGCAGACTTGATAACCAAATAAGTCAAAACTTAAATATTTGATTAATTTAAATTTTCTACTAAAGAGCGATATAAATTGATGACGTGACTGTCAGCTAAACTGTAATAAACATTCCGACCTTCTCGACGATAGCTGACTAAACGCATAGCTTTCAATAACCGCAACTGATGGCAAACAGCTGATTCACTCATCTTGGTTAATGCAGCTAGATCGCAAACACACAACTCACTAGAAGCCAAAGCTGATAAGAGACGTATACGGTTTGTATCTGCTAACACCCCAAAAATTTCTGCCATTTGTTGTGCTTTATCTGTCGGTAAGATTTGAGCCTGAGATGAGCGTACATTGTCTAGATGCACCAGATGAGTATCACAGGTAGGGGTGTCAGAACTTGGGATTAAGTCGAAGTCTTGCTTTTTCTTGTGCTTATTCATAGTAAGTTTTACTTAGCAATGGTTATCAATCTCAATAATACCTAAAATGATAACCGTTGTACAATTGAATAGTTATTCAATTGTTGTAGTAAGATATTGGCAGTTAACTTTGTAGTTTTTTATGTAAAGCTGCCATGACTAAAACTCCTGACTTCAAAACCCAGTTTTTGCAAGTTGATGGTATGGACTGCGGAGGCTGTGCTAAGACAATTGAAGCCAGCTTGCAACAGCTACCCGGTGTGATGGAAGCTTCGGTGAGCTTTGCAACTGCAAAAGCCAAAGTTTTATATAACCCGGAGATCCTGAGAGAAGCTGAAATTATAAATTGTATAACTGCCTTGGGTTATACAGTTGAGCAGAGTGGTGAACTAAAGTCTCATCATCACAACGATTCTTGTGAAGGTGAACACGACCATAATCACGACCACCATCACACCAACTGCCGTGACAATTTTGAAGTAGCTTCTCCTCAAAAACTACAAGCAAAAGTCGGTGGGATGGACTGTGGCAGTTGTGCCAAAACAGTTGAGGTTGGCTTGCAGCAAATCACTGGAGTTTTGGAAACGTCAGTTAGCTTTGCAACTGGACGAATGCAAGTGTCTTATGATCCACAGCAGGTAAATGAACAGACAATTTCTGATCGAGTTCGGACTCTGGGTTATACATTTGAACAGATTGGTGAGGCAAGCTCTCATCAACATACCCACAGTCGTAACCACGATAATTCAGTCTCGAAACCAACTCAAAAACGCGACCCAGCAAGCTGGAAATTCTGGATTAACAACCGCCGAGGACAGAGCGTAATTTTAGCGGGAGTGGGGTTAGTCCTGGGTTTGCTGACTCAACATTTGGCACTATCGGTTTGGATAGCAAGGGCTTTTTATGGAATTGGCATAGTAATTGCAGGCTATCCTATTGCACGGGCAGGTTTGTTTGAGTTGCGTTTGCGCCGCGCCGATATGAATCTGCTGATGACCATCTCAGTTATTGGGGCAGTGATCTTGGGGGACTGGTTTGAAGCAACGCTAGTCCTGTTTCTGTTTTCTTTGGGTACAACACTGCAAGTTTTTACATTTGGTCGCACGCGTAATGCCATCAGCGCTCTCATGGATTTAACTCCACCTACTGTTACTGTCAAGCGGGGGAATAAAGAAGTTACAGTTCCCGTTGAAAGTGTTCAAGTTGGTGAAATTTTGACGCTTCGACCCGGAGGGCGCGTGGCGTTGGATGGCATAGTTATTTCTGGCAGCAGTGCCATTGATCAATCGCCAATTACAGGAGAGTCAATTCCAGAAGATAAAGCTCCAGGCGATACTGTCTTTGCTGGGACGTTGAATCAATCAGGCTTTTTAGAAGTTAAAGTAACTCACACTGTTAGTGATACAACTGTTTCTAAAATTATTCATTTGGTAGAATCAGCTCAAGGGAGTCGCGCTCCTTCTCAGCAGTGGGTGGATCGCTTTGCAGAGATATACACTCCGATTGTAATTTTGATTGCGATCGCCATTGCCCTAATTCCGCCTTTGGCTTTTGCTCAACCTTTTAACGTCTGGGTTTATCGGGCGCTAGTGATGTTAGTAATAGCTTGCCCCTGTGCTTTAGTAATTTCTACTCCTGTTTCAATTGTCAGCGCCATTGGTGCAGCAACTCGTAAGGGCGTTTTATTCAAAGGGGGTAATGCGCTGGAAACCGCCGGACGTTTGACTACTTTTGCTTTTGATAAAACTGGTACGATTACGCAAGGGCTACCCGTTGTACAAAAGGTTTATGACCTTGGCAAGGTAAGCGCAAACATGGTGTTACAGATTGCAGCTTCAGTTGAGCAACAGTCTGAGCATCCTCTCTCCAAGGCAATTGTAGCCAAGGCTCATGAGCAAGGCATGGAGTTAGAAGCACCTATTAAATTTACAGCACTACCTGGGAAAGGGATTCAGGCGAACTTGAGGGAGCAGTTGTACTTCATAGGCAATCAAAGGTTGTTTTTAGACCAAGGTATTCGCTTATCTGGTGAAGCTGAATCTTTGTTAGCTGAAATTGAGCAACTCGGTCAAATTCCGGTACTGATAGGGACGAATGAAGAGTTATTAGGAGCGATCGCACTTTCCGATGGCATCCGCTTAGAAGCGACAGAAGCCCTGCGACAGTTGAGGCGGGTTGGATTAAAGCGGTTGGTGATGTTGACAGGCGATCGCACTGCTGTTGCCAAGCAGATTGCCCAGCAAGTTGGAATTACAGAGTACCGAGCAGAACTGCTACCCGAAGATAAACTTGAAGAAATTCAACTCCTGCGTCAAAAAGGAGTAGTAGGTATGGTTGGGGATGGTATTAACGATGCCCCTGCACTTGCTGCTGCGGATATCAGTTTTGCGGTTGGTGGAATAGATATTGCTTTGGAGACAGCAGATGTAGTGATCGTGGGAAGCGACCTCAGACGACTTGCTTATGCAGTAGAACTAAGCCGTCGTACTGTATCTGTAATTCAACAGAATGTTGTCTTTTCTTTAGTAACAAAAGGTTTGTTTCTGTTGTTGGGAACCTTTGGATTTGTTGGGTTAGCTGTAGCCGTCTTAGCAGATACAGGAACTTCCTTATTAGTTACTGCAAATGGAATGCGGCTATTTAAAACCAAGACGGTTAAGGATTAAGCAATGGTACACGACCACAGCCACAAGCATCAGGCACACGAACACGGACAGGACAACTACAACCGCGCTTTCGCAATTGGTACTGCCCTCAATATCGGATTTGTGATTGTCGAAGCAGTCTATGGCTACCGAGCAAACTCGCTTGCTTTGGTTGCCGATGCTGGTCACAATTTGAGTGATGTATTGGGACTACTATTAGCTTGGGGAGCAAGTGTTCTCACCCGACGACCCCCAACCCGACGGCATACCTACGGATTGCGTCGTTCCTCAATTTTAGCGGCTCTCGTCAACGCACTTGTTCTTCTGCTAGCGATGGGTGCGATCGCTTGGGAAGCAGTTCGTCGCTTTAGCGAACCTAGCTCAGTATCGGGAAGTACAGTCATCGGCGTTGCTGTAGTAGGAATTATCATCAACACAGTTACTGCCTTGATGTTTCTGTCCGGTCGCCAGCAAGACTTAAATATTCGAGGAGCGTTTCTGCACATGGCGGCTGATGCTGGAGTTTCGTTGGGGGTTGTATTAGCTGGCATCGCCATTGTTTTCACTGGCTGGTTATGGTTTGACCCAGTTGTGAGTTTAATTATCGTTGTCGTCGTCGTAGTTGGAACCTGGCAACTGTTGAAAGACTCTGTGAATCTAGCATTAGATGCTGTGCCAGAGGGAATTGAGCCAAAGGCTGTCCAGACTTATCTGACCGAGCGTCCTGGGGTAGTTGGTGTCCATGACTTGCACATCTGGGCAATGAGTACTACCGAGACTGCACTGACTGCTCACTTAATTATGCCTGCCGGACATCCAGGCGATGCTTTTTTAGTACAGGTTTTTCAAGAGCTTCACGACCATTTTGGCATTGAACACGCTACGCTTCAGATCGAGACTGGCGATCCGAGGTATCCGTGTACTCTTGCTCCAGATAATGTGGTTTAGAAAACAATGGTACTAAGATTGATCAGAGTAATGCTACTGAAAAAAAGATGGTTCTTCAGTACCTGTTATGCCAAATTAAGTAGTAAGACAAAATTAATTACACAAATTTTGACCTGAAACCCTTATCCAGTCTAAGAACTCATTTGTAAATATTTCTATCCTATTACTTATTAGTTAAACATCAAAACTAGGCTTAAAAATAAAGGTCAAAAGCCCAAATCATTACCAAACTCCTAAAATGCTAGGAAATAATGTTCATTTTTTTTGCATAGCAAGAGTTTAATGGGTTTTTCAAAGATTTAGCATAATATGTAATGAAGAACCAAAAAAATAAAAAATACTTAAAGTATTAAAATATTAAAGTGATAAAGTAGCTCTGTCACCTCGTTGTGAATCTCTCAGTTGATAGCCGGGTAGAGCGTCAATTTAAGATAGTTTGGAGTGTTTTGAGAAAAGACACGAACCCAGAAGATAGACCAGCAGTACAGCATCTAGAACCAGTTCAAATTGAGCAAATTCTCGTCCATGATAGCGCCAGTCCCAGTAGCTAATTGGGCTATGGAAACGAATACTCCACTCCAACGGAAAGAACAACAGTGGCCCATCATTGGCATGAGTGAATATGTCTAAAACAGTATGGAATAAACACGCTAATAGAAACCAGAATAACCAGCGTTCGCGTGATCCAATGTTTTGCCTACGTCGCCAGACCAGTCCCAAGCCAAGCAGAAGCAACACGGGACTATGTAGTAAATTATGGAATGCTATCCAAGCTAGGTTATAAAAGTACAGTTGGTCAAACAGTAAATGAAGGGTTTTTGCTAGACTCCAACCCAAAATGAAGTGATAGTAAACAATTCCACTGATAGACAGAATCCAAAGGGGTATATCAGGAGCCACAGAGCCAAGTAAAAAGGCACTTTTAACAATTGGTACTCGCGGTAAAGCTTGATCTAGAGCCGCTGTCATGAGAAAGTGAGAAGGGGTTTTCATTTGAGCAGTTTTCTGTAAAGCTTATTAGAACTGTACTATCAGAAGCTACAAATGTAACTTAGCAGAAACGCTCCCATTCGTATACTCGATACCAAGAAACTGCAACATTTGCTTCCTTGCGATTGTTTTTGGTACTCTCCTATGAATTGCAATTGTCTTTCTTATAATTCAGAATTCCTGCTTTCCACTTATTAACTATTGTCTATGTCATGTTTAAATCTTGCAAGAATATGAGGAAGCCTAAAATGAGCGCAATACACCCTAAAGGATAGTAAAACCAACGATCATCTTCCTGAACTTTCAAAGAGTTTTGGTTTGGATAGTTCACAAAAGCATTGATTTCAGAAACTATTGCCTGAGTCGGTACATAGAAAGGGCTGTAGGAACGAGAGAAAGAAACTTCGCCTTTTGAAGTCAAAAGTAGGATTTGATCGCTTTCGCCATTATCCATACTAATCTTGCCAACCTTAGCTCCTTGTAATTTATTCGCTGGAAATCTCGTAACATTTGACTGAAGTAAGTTGGTTTCTACCAACTGACAATTACTCTGGATTGAAGGAATAATTCGGTTGCAAGTCAACGTTATGACTTGCCCAAAGAAAGCGATTAAAAAAAGCCCTTCCACGATAAACGTGATTGCTAGCGCCAAAGTCCAGGGTGAGCGATATCTGTGTGCTGCTGGCGGGCTTTGCATGAGTATCAATCTCCATTTAAGATAATCAAGTTATTAGTGAAAACAAGAAGCACAAAACTCCGTCTCTTCAGAGCAAAGGTCTAGTTAAATTCCCTTCAAGAGATTCATTTGCTATTTTAATTAGCTCTTTAGCAGCTTTTTCCTTACGTTCGCTATAGCGGTCTGTGAGATAATCAACCTGTTCACGCAACAGCAATGTGAATTTATAAAGTTCTTCCATGACATCCACGACGCGATCGCGGTAGGGCGAATCCTTCATAGTATTGTCTTCATTAAACTCCTCGTATGCTTTAGCCACTGAAGATTGATTGGGAATAGTGAACATCCGCATCCAGCGCCCAAGAATTCTTAATGTGTTAACGGCATTAAAAGACTGAGATCCCCCACTGACTTGCATCACAGCCAAAGTTCTCCCCTGAGTCGGGCGAACGGCTCCGATACTGAGTGGAATCCAGTCAATTTGGTTTTTCATAATGCCAGAAATCTGACCGTGCAGTTCTGGGCTAGACCAGACTTGGCCTTCTGACCACAAGCTTAATTGGCGCAACTCCTGCACCTTTGGGTGGCTGTCAGCTACACTGCCATAAATCGGCAGTTCACGGGGATCGAAAAACTTTACCTCTGCACCAAATTCTTCAATGATGCGTGCTGCTTCCTCTGCCAAGAGGCGGCTATAGGAACGTTCACGCAGGGAGCCATACAAAAACAAAATTCTGGGGGGATGGTCAAATGTCGTCATGGTAATTGCTTATTCTCCTCTAACTCTCGCAAAAAGGTACTTTGGGCTTCTCGCAATTCAACATCAGGATTTGCGTGTTGGATTTTCTCTATTGCATCGTTATAAGATGAGCCAGTGTAAATCAGGTAAGAAGCCAGTATTGTTCCCGTTCGTCGCCTTCCACTGGTGCAATGAACTGCAACAGCGTTACCAATGTCTTTTTGAGAGTCAATGAAGTTTTGTAATTCTTGAAGCTGCTCTAGGCTGGGTGCAGTGCCACCTTTGATTGGCAACCAGAGATGAGGAATGTTTGCTTTTTGATACAAATCTAAGTTAGAGGAGTCATCCATAACGGAGACGATCGCACCTACACCAGTAGCTCTTAACTCTGTCAACTCCTGTGCCATTGGCTTCCGAACACCTGCCAGTTTCCCAGGAATCACCCACCACAGGTTCTCTGAAATTGGTTGAATTGTTTGTTGCTCCATTGGTTTGAGCCTTAGTTTAATTCCAGTACTACAATTTGACGTTGCAATATTTATCGAGTATTTGTAAATTCTTGATTCACAGACTCAATCAATTGAGTCACCCGTTCTTTAATCTCATCGCGGACTCTAGGAAAAATTTCTGGTTGTTCTGCTGGATCGTCTAACTGCCAGTCTTCAAACACTTCCCGCACAACCCATTCAGACGGCAAATTCACCCCACAACCACACAAAGAAATCACTACATCAAAGTCTTGTGCTTGGAAATCACTCAGGGGTTTGGAGTGTTGATCGGTAATGTCGATACCAATTTCTTTCATGGTTGCGATCGCTTCTGGTCTAACCTGACTTGCTTCTAACCCAGAGCTAATCACTTCAATTTTTCCCTTCCCAAGGGTTTTAGCAAAGCCTTCCGCCATTTGAGAACGCGCAGAATTCTTTTTGCAAACAAACATCACACGTTTCATGGTTCAACTCCTCCGAATAATTTGACTAAATTTAAAATGTTCTCGATTCAGATGGCGAAAAATAACGTTTTTCAAACCAAAAAGCAACATTAACAAGACCAATCAATACAGGCACTTCGACAAGAGGCCCGACGACGGCGGCAAAGGCAACACCCGAATTAATGCCAAACACTGCGATCGCCACTGCGATCGCAAGTTCAAAATTATTTCCGGCGGCTGTAAAGGCTACACTTGCGGCTCTAGAATAGTCTGTCTTAATCCGCCACGCCATGTAAAAGCTGACCAAAAACATGACGACGAAGTAAATAATCATTGGAATTGCAATCTTAACCACATCTAAGGGAATTTGAACAATCAAATTTCCTTTTAAGCTGAACATGACCACGATTGTAAATAGCAGAGCAATCAATGTGATGGGACTAATTTTGGGAACAAATTCCTCGTGATACCAGGGCTTACTTTTTACCTTTACTAAGAAGTAACGAGTGAAAAATCCAGCTAAAAAGGGAATACCAAGATAGATAAACACACTGCTTGCTATCTCGGCAATACTCACGTTGACGACACTGCCTTGCAACCCGAACAGCGGCGGCAGCACACTGATAAAGAACCACGCATAAGGACTGTAGAATATGACCTGAAAAATGCTGTTGAAAGCAACCAATCCAGCTGTGTACTCCGTATTGCCTCTTGCTAAGTCACTCCATACAACTACCATTGCAATACAGCGGGCTAATCCAATCAAAATTAATCCCGTCATGTATTCTGGGTAGCCACGTAAAAAGGTAGTCGCCAGAGCAAACATCAGAATTGGCCCGATGATCCAATTCTGAATTAGTGATATACCGAGAATTTTCCCGTTGCGAAATACATCCCCTAACTCCTCGTATCGCACTTTAGCTAAGGGTGGATACATCATCAGGATTAACCCGATGGCGATCGGTATATTGGTCGTTCCCACCTGAAACTGATTAATAAACCCTTCAACTCCAGGAAAAAAATATCCCAAGCAGACTCCAACAGCCATTGCTAGAAAAATCCACAAGGTCAAGAATCGGTCAAGAAAGGAAAGGCGTTTTGAAGTCTTTTTGTTCATTACAGGGTTCACACAGCTTGCATTCTAAAGTTTCATCATGAACAAGTTGGTTGGTTTGGATGGGTTCTCCATACCTAGAACTGTCCTTCCTTCCGTAATAACTCTCCAATTGTTAGGTTCATCTCTGCTTTTCCTCCAAATACTGTTCCTATTTTTCCTTGATACAAGTGAACGTAATTGAGACGTTTGCTCTCATCTGGTAAAGGTATATAGCCTACAGCGCTGGCTGTTACTGGTGCTTTATCAATGTAAAATTCTACAAATTTGTTCACTAATCCTTTGTCTTGCTTATCTCGAAAATTAACGTAGATAAACAAAGGTCGAGCCAGGGGCTGATACTGGACTTTCTCCACAGTTTGACGCGATGGCAGTACTGCACCTCTGCCGTTGTCAATTGCCAACGCTTTTAACTTATTTTGGTGTTTTTCATAATACGAATAACCAAAATAACCTAGAGCATTTGGGTCTTTGATTATGTCATTCACCAATATCTCATCATCTTCAGAAGCTGTGTAGTCATTACGGCTGGCTCTAGTTTTACCTACAGTCGCTTCTGTAAAGTAGTCAAAAGTACCAGACTTTTTACCTGCACCATACAAATTCATTGGGCGATCTGGCCAAGATGCACGTACTTGGTTCCATCGGGTAATTTTCCCTTGAGCCTCCGGTTCCCAAATTTTTTTCAATTCTGCTACTGTGATGTCTTTTGCCCAATCGTTTTGCGGATTAACGGCGACAGTAAGAGCATCAAAAGCAATAGGAAACTCCATATACGCCACACCATTTTTCTTGCAAGTTTCCATCTCCGCCTTCAAAATCGGTCGGGAAGCGTTGCTAATATCTGTCTCTCCGGCACAAAATTTTTCAAATCCGCCAGTAGTACCGGAAATGTTAACTGCAACCTGCACCCGATTCTTTGGGCCAGCTCGATAGTCTTTAGCGATTGCCTGTGTAATGGGATAGACCGTGCTGGAACCATCAATTTTAATTGTTGCTGTTGCATTACCAGAATCTCTTACCTCTGTCACCTTCTGTGACTGCTGAGTTTGAGTAGATGTGTTGGATGCTACTGTGCAACTGGTCGTCAAAGCCAACATTCCGAGCGCGAGAGCCAATTCCTTTGGTGCTGTGTTCATTGACCCCACCCCTGTGAGTTATATCAAGAGTATATTTCTATCATTTCAAAAAAAATTGATTTGTCAATCCGTTGAGAACTATAAGGAAACAAAACATTACAAAAAAAATTGATGGATTTTTAAGTCTCGCAGGGGGGACGAATAGGCAATATTGGGCTAAAGCGGCGAAATTCTGCTAGATACTGTTCTAGGGCAACAAACTGCGGCAGATTGAGGCTGTAGTAAATCCAGCGCCCTTCTTGACGAGCGCGAACTAAGCCAGCTTCTTTCAGGGTTTTGAGGTGAAAAGACAGTTTAGACTGAGTGGTTCCCAGGTGGTCGCACAGGTCACACACGCATAGTTCTTGAGAGCGCAGCAGTTCTAATACCCTGACTCGTAATGGCTCGGAAAGGGCATGAAAACCAGCAATAATGACTTCGGAAGAGGGGGTATAGGAAGAAACCATCAAGATTTTTTAAAATATAATTTTCTACTGACCATAATAAAATAAACTTAGACTTTATGGTTCTTGAGCAGCAAAGAGAGTTTCTTCGTATAAAGTTTTTAAAGATGTGAACAAAAAAGGACAGAACTTAATCAAACACCTAGCCTAATATATCAATAAAAATTGATGTATTAGACTAGGTGTTTCATTTGAGAATAATACTTATAGGATGTCTGAATAAGGACATAAACATTCATATTAAACAAGTACCTAGTACTCGGTCTACCCAAAATTGCGCGTGTTTGGGAGCATTCACTTTTGGAAGATATATAAGTTCTGATGCCTTCTGCCTTACCCCAACCAAGATCACCAAAAGTTGCCAAGAATGATAACTCTAACGTTCAAAATGCCTTGATTGCAGATTTGAGCGATTAGTATTTCAAGTTATTATAGCTATGTAGATAGTCTTCAAATTTATTTCAGTTCTTTCCATGTCTTGCCGCTATCTTGGGATTGAAAGACAGCATTGTTATCATTTACCGTATAAAATATTTGGGGATTACTAGGGGCGATCGCAAATTTTACAACTACACCATTAGTTTCCGTCCAAAGTTTCTCCCACGTTTTACCACCATCACTGCTGCGATAAACACCCGGCGCTGACTTGAGAAAGCGATAGCCATACATTATAAGATTGTTATCTTCTTTTTGCAGAGCTAGACTGGCAACAGGAGCTTCCTGTGTATTAGCTACTAACGTCCAGTCATTGCCACTGTTGCTGCTTTCATACATTCCCGAACGGGTAGTTGCAAACAAATGCTCAGGATTTCGCGGGTCAACTGCAAGGTCAAAAGGAGCATCGCCTAATCCATTCATGCGAGGTTTAATCCAAGTTTTGCCACCATCAGTAGAAGTATGCAGCCCTTGCGCTCCAGAAGCGGGCCATCCATAAAAAACGTTGGGGTTACTGGGTGCGATCGCTATTGCATGAAAATCTACTCCAGGCATGGAAATCTGTTTCCAATCTTGCCCTTGATTCTCACTGATCTGGAATCCTAGATTACCTCCTGTGTGCGGATGTCCACTGGAATAAAAGCGATCGCTGTTAATTGGATCGGCAGTAAAGCCCATATAATCAGCTCGCTCTTTTCCCATCCAAAACCATTCCCCAGTTTCAGAACGTTGCAAGAGTCCATTATGACTTGCAACATAAATAATATTGGGATTATTTCGATTCACGGTCAAACCATGAACGTGATTATTTGCTTGCCAATTGCCCACTTTCTCTAGGGAAACATTTACAGCCTTTGGTTGAGATTGATTAGTTGATTCGTTGGCAGAGAGTGGCTGGTTGCTTGACTGATTGCTAGTAGGTGGCTGGATAGAACGACCGAACCACACCCCCAAGCCTCCGCCTAAAAAGAGGGAAAATGCTATGGGCACGGCGCAGCAAGCCACCATAGCAATTCCCATCCATTTCATCATGTTGTGGTCTTTTGAGTCAGGCTGACTCATAATTGTGTTTCTCCTGAGTAAGTTTTATGCTGTAGTAAAGCTGTTGACTTATGATGAAATGCAAAAGTAAGCGCGATTTGAGCTTTTGGATAAAAGGAACGAATTCGATAGTTATCCTGGTTTACCTTAAGTTCCTTAGTTCAAGCATAAGATGGCTTTCTTAGCCATGAATTCACTAGCATTTCTTGGCGAGACTTCTCTAAACATTCGTAATTTTGTCTGATATGTCAAGTTCAAATTTGTTCTCGCCAAGAAATTTATCAAGCTCTATCTTGATGGAATGTTTTGGTTGTTCATCATTCCTGGCATATTATTCATCATTCCCGGCATATTATTCATCATTGCTTGGCAACACTTACATCCTGTTTGGTTTGGCTGCTGTGGTGTTTGATTCGTTGGTGCTGTTCTTTGATTTGTTGGTATTTGAGTTAATTTTGCTTTGTTTATAGCGTTAACTAATTGATTCGTATTCGGAGTTTCTTTGACAGTGTTTGCAAACGAAGCAGTAGTGGTTAACGTAAGTAATGCAAAACTAGCTACGGCTCCGCTTAATAGTATCTTAACGCCTGTATTAATGTTCATTTTTACTCTCCATTATTTTGTTAAGCTAGTAGATTTTCTTGAAACTAAAGTCATTCTAAACCCTTCAGTTAGGTAGAGAGTCAAGTAATAAATTCAAAAATTTACTTAATGTTTCCTTATGTACTGCTTCTTGAAAATACGGGAAAATAACTGAGTTCCATCATCTACTACGGAATGCATAACCGGAATGACAATGAGAGTGAGGAGAGTGGAAATGCTTAATCCTCCCAGAATGACTGTAGCGATTGGTGAGTATGCATCCATTCCAGTATCAGGGAAAAATGCAAGTCGAATAATCACTACTAAAGTAATAATTACTGTCATCAAAATCGGCTTGAGTCTGATGGGGGCTGCTTCTCGAATAGCGACATCTCTAGGAATTTTCTGCTTGCGCTTTGTCAAAATTAAATCAATCAGCAAGATTGCTCCAGCCACATCAATTCCTGACAGAATGATAATCCCTAAAATAGAAACTGTCGAAAATGTCTGCCCAGCTAACAATAAAGCTCCAAATACCCCCGCTAGTTCTAAGGGAATTGACAGCATCATATTAAGGGGCTGGATGAATGAGCCAAACTGAACTACTAAGATGAGATAAATCAGTACTAGGGAAAGCACAAGCCCTCTAAGCAACCGAGCGAACTCAATCATCATGTCAGTCATATCACCCATTGAGTCCAGGCCGTATCCAGGGGGAAAATTAAGTTCAGCACCAGCTTGCATTGCCACTGCCATTGATAGATCCATCGAGGCTGGAGCGTGCTTACGATAAAATCCATTGACGTAGACTACCCGACGACCATTGACATGTTCAATTAGGCTAGGCCCCTTGCGACTCTCAAGAGTAACAACTGTATTGAGAGGCACTTGTTTTCCGTCTTTTGTTGTGAGGTAAGTTGCAGCTAAGTCTTCAGCGTTTCCTCGGTCTTTCTGTCCGTAGCGCACTAAGATGGAGTTCAGTCTACGATTAGGTAAATTATAGTACTGTTGAGTATATCCCCCCTGCAAGGCGTAACGAGCCTGTTCAGTCACTTCTGCAACATTAAGTCCCAGTTCCATCGCGCGACGGCGATCAACTTTTAGTTGATATTCAGGTTGAGTCATTGTCGAGCTAGTGTGAGCCATTTTCAATCCAGGAGTTTTCTCGGCAATGCTTAAAACTTGGTCGGCGAGGCGGTGTAAAATATCCAAGTCCTCTCCATAGATTGCCAGTTGCACGGGGGCCGCGGAGGTAGCCATGACATCTACCCCCATTGGTTGCATGGCAATTCGCCGGATACCAGGAATGGTACGACGAGCAAGAACTTCCACAGCATCAATCACTTGCCAGATATCGCGGGTTCTTTCGCCTCTGTCTTTGAGACTAACAATCATTGACGCGCTGTTTACCCCACCCATGCTATAACCACTGAAATAAGTGCTGTTATTGGTTAGTTCAAACCCTACTTCTGAAGAGACTTTCTCTACTTCCGGCTGCTTTTGGAGAATCTGCTCAAAGTTTTGGGCGATCGCATCAGTCTTGGCGAAAGATGTCCCAGCAAGAGCTTCCACAGTCACCATAAATTGACCAGAGTCCGCCAAAGGCATCATCTCTTGACCTACAAAAGGGTACAAACTGTAGCCCAAGTAGATGAAAGCGATCGCCACAGCTAAAACCAGCCCCCGATTTTTTAATGCTAAATCCAGCAGAGATGCATAGCTTCTTTCCAACCACTCAAAACCCTTACGAAATGGAGTAAGGAGCCTTGGGAGCAAGGTTTGCTTGTGTTCATTATGCTCGGAGTGAGGTTTTAAGAAGTAGGCTGCCATCAGGGGTGTCAAAGTCAGCGACACAATCAAGGAAGCTAACAGAGCATAGATAATTGGCCAGACAATACCGACAAACATTATTCCTGTTAGTCCGCCAGCAAAAGTCATCGGAGCCAATGCCGCAACCATCACCGCAGTAGCTGCGGCGATCGCCAAAAATACTTCCTGTGTTCCTTCAATCGCTGCGTGGAAAGGCTTTCTACCCTGTTTCAGCTTGCGCTCGACTGATTCAATCACCACAATCGAGTCATCTACTAGCCGCCCAATCGCTAACAGTACGCCAATCAGAGTCGAAGAATTCAAGGACATTCCCATCGGCACAAACGGCAGAATCGACATTGCCAATGAGGTGGGAATGGAGATGAGTACCATTGCCGTTGCCCGAAAATCTTCTAGAAAAACCAGAATCACCAGCCCTGCCAGAGCTACACTGATGAGTAGCTCTGCAATCGTGCCTTCTTTGATGATCTCCACCAAATGGGAGTTGTCGTAGGCTTCTTTAAATTCAACGCCAGGATACTGAGTTTGGATACGCTTGAGTTCGATACGGATGCGCTCAATCACTTGGGGAGAACTAGCATCCGGCTTTTGGATAATATTGATTCCTAATGCTGCTTCACCGTTGTAGCGATAGCCACTACGCCGTTCTTCATAGGTATCTTTGACTGTAGCTACATCTCGGACATAAACAATGCGATCGCCTTGATTGAAAATAGGATAATCTAGGACAGTCTGACTACCCAAAGCGCGTTCATCGCTACGTACCAAAATTTCGCGATCGCCTTTGGTTAATACTCCAGCACCCTTGGAAACATTGTTACGGTCGATTGCATCCCGCACCTGCACAATTGAAAGACCGTAGGCTGCTAACTTTTCTCGGTCTACGATTATTTGCAGTTGTCGTCGGTATCCACCAAAAATAGATACAGCCTGAACATCAGGTACTTGTTTAAGCCGATCAACTAAGATATTGTCCGCAAAATCCCGTAGACGTACTGAATCCCAGCTTTCCCCCCGCAAAGCTAAAGTCAGAACTGGACGGTTAAGAGGATCAATGGGCAGAACCCAATAAGAGCGTGTATCAAAGCCATCAATAGGTATATCTCCTTCCGCCGATTTCATCACACTTTGTACGGCCCCAAGCGATCGCTGCATATCTTGACCCCAAGCAAACTGCACTGTCACCAGTGACATATCCTGCTGGGAACTAGAGCGGACAAAGCGCACACCGTCTAGCACCGTCATCCGCTGTTCAATTGGTTTGCTGATGTAAGTCTCCACTTCTTGGGGAGGTGAACTAGGAGCCATCGTCACAATAGCTACTAGAGGACTTTGGAGATAAGGCATCATCCGCACTGGTAGTTGGAACAGTGCTAAGACAGCTAAGGCAAGAATACCGACATATAAGGCTAACAAAATCACTGGGTTCTGGATCGACCAGCGCGGAATTGAACCGATTTTCATCTGGAAAGCTCCTGAACCTAGCGATTATCTAACGTAAAAGAACTGTTGCCAATTCGTGATTTGTCTTTGACTTTGGCAGTTACTTCCCACTTTCCACTCATACCCAAATAGGTATTGACTTTAAAACGACCTGATTTAGTATCAGGTTTTACTTCCACATCAGTAGACATGGGAGAGGAATTCTTCATTGGCATGGCGACACTAACTTCTAAACCCTCAACTTGTACAGGCTTCTTGGTCTTAGAATCTTGGACTTCTAGAACCAGTTGATTATCACCAGATACCGCTTTACCTTGCGGGCTGACTAACTTTATTTGGGTGTTGCCCTGTACAGTGCTACTAGTGCTACTTAAGGAAGCAACTGGTTGACCAGAATCATTAACACCTGCCACCGATGCATTTTCAATTAGTCTTTCCTGTCCGGAAGTAATAACCAAATCGCCGGGTTGCAAACCGCTAGTTACCTCTACGCGATCGCCGTTTGTTAAACCTGTAGTGACAAATTTACGTTTAGCTGATTTATCTGCTAAGACCCATACAGCTTGCTTACCTTCAGATTCAGTCAGTGCTGCTTGGTCAACCGACAGAGCGTTTGGCTTATGGGCTGTAATAATTTGCATCTCCACAGCCTGTCCTGCCAAAATCTGCCCACCAAGATTGTCTACGACTGCCTCAACTGTAACTGTACGAGTGTCCTCCCCAGCTTTGGGAAAAATGCTTGTCACCCTACCTTTGATGGTTTTAGTGGCGTTGCCAATTATCCGCGCCACAATTGGCGAACCAATTTCTACACCTGTTAAATTTTGCTGGGCAACATTTGCTTGAAGGCGAACTTTGCTATATTCTCCAATTTTGAGAATCCCGATACCAGGTTGTACCACTACACCAGGATCTGCCATCCGTTCCTGCACAATGCCTGTAATTGGGGATGTAATAACTTTGTAACTCTCAATGACTTTGAGACGCTGAATTTTTACTTTAGCCTGTGCTACCTGAGCTTGGGCTTTAACTATCTGGGCTTGCATCCGTTCTAATTTAACTTTTGCAGCACCTAAACCCGCCTTGGCTGATGTTGCCTCACTTTTTTGTCTATCAAAATCATTGCGGGCGATCGCCCCGGAATTTAATAAAACCTGCTCGGTTCGCTCTACTCTTGTCTCCAAATAAGTAGACTCGGCTGCCATTCGCTGTATTTCTTGACGTTGCTCATCTAGTTCTTTTCTGCTAGCTTGTTCGTCAGCTTTGGCAGCCTGCATTTCCGTTGTTGCTTCCTCTACCTCATCAGAAAGTTCCGTCGCAGTTAGTCGGGCCAGCACTTGTCCTGCTTTTACCTTACTTCCTGGGTAGGCAGAGTATTCAGTCAACTGCCCACCCACTCGTGGATATACAGTCACTTCCAGGTAAGGACGCACTGTCCCAGTATAACGCACACTTGCCTCCATCAAACCAGGCTGGATGGACTCGACCTTGACCGGGGTGGGATTAGAAGAGCCGTCTACCCGCATCATGTCTTCCATCGACATCCCTTTCATATCTTCCATCCCAGCCATAGAAGAAGAAGGTTTGAACTGCTTGGTTAATATTGAGATGGTACCGATTAGTGCTACAAAAACTGCAAGTATAATACCCGTTTTGACGGATAAAACCGACTTTTTGATCGGCTTAATTTCAAGCAAGTTAGCATTGTCATGATTACTGACTTGATCGGGTGTTTCTGCCTCAACGGGGGAAAGGTCAGAAAGAGGAGTTTGTTCGTTTTCTGCTTTGATGCGAGAGTTTTTATCCTCGCCAGTAATTCCAGACATTTACTCTCCTCGCAGGTTATGAACAGGTATATCCCGACAAGCAACTTCCTCAATCATGCTACAAAGCTCTTTGCTGCATGGGTCGTCCAAGGGTCGGCTTAACCAGCTTTCTTGATATGCTTCTAGCTCATCCTTCAGCGCCTTCATGCGATAAATCTGCTCCTCAAGATCAGCTATTTTCTTTTTCAGTAAGCCTCTAACCAGTGGGCAAGCAGGGCTACCGTGAGAGCGAACACCAACTATTTGTTGAATTTCACTGAGGGAAAACTGTAAAGATTGAGCTTTTTTGATGAATTGCAGTCGCTTGATTGCTTCGCCATCGTAATAACGGTAGCCATTTTCACTTCTTTCAACTGGTGTTAGCAATCCTAAGCTTTCGTAATACCGAATTGTTCCCACTGCAACATCGGTTTGCTTTGCTAGCTCACCAATTTTCAGCAGTTTTTTTGGGGATAATGCTTCACAACAAGCTTGTTCCACTACAGCAACCATAGTTTTTTATTTCTACCACTATGTATTGCTCCAACCTTAGAGTCTATAGTCAACTGTAGAGTCAAGCCCCAGAGTCAGAATTTATGTAAAGTTATCTAACAAAATTTTGTACTGCTGACGAATTGTTATACGTGTTAACTACGATAGTAGGCTTAAAGCCAGATTTTACTTATAAATGTGCCTTGAACCTATCGAGACGGAATTTTAGTAGGGCGATAGAAGAGTCAAAAACTTATACCTAATAGTTTCTACAAATATGGACTTTTAGAAACTTTAGCTCAACTACTTAACGGGTACATTAAAGACAGCGCTGGCAGTCGGCTGGATATCTTTAAGGTTTACCTTTAGTTGCCAGTTACCACCATAAGGTAGACTGCTTTGAATTTCAAACATACCGGGTGAAGATGCTGACTTGACTTGTGTTTTTGCAGTTCCTACTCCTTGCATCCCCATTGCCTTCATTTCTTGCTCAGACATAACCATTTCAACCGCTACATTTTTGACAGCTAAAGGCTTACCAGTCTTGGCATCTGTAACATTCAGCATTAGAGTACTTTTTCCAGTTTTGAGGGGTGTCGCTTCCGTATTTAGAGTCATGCGAGCTTCTCCCGTTTGGGTAGTAGGTTCAATCACCTGGCCGCCTGTCGTGGTTTTTGAGGAAGAGACAGCCGGATTATTACCTGAATTATTTACCTGTTGTCCATTACTACAGGCCCCTAAAGAAATTACTCCCGTGCTTCCTAGAACGATTAAGAGCCACTTGAAAGATTTCATGCTATTTATTTCCTCACAGACGGTAACGATCAGTTTGAGAATACTTAAATAAGTAAATTAGAGCCATGTTAAACCCTCAAGTCAGCTGTAGAGTCAAGTAAATATGGGCAATAATCTTCGTAGAGAGAGTCATTATCAATTACGAATTACCTTGACTCCTGTACGGCATTGTTGCATGGCTTCGAGTCTTAGCATAGTCGCCCCCCCAGTTGGTCTGGCTGGGGGTATTTGACAGCCTCCTGTGTTGGATTGTGCGCTGTCTTCTCTGACGCTGGATTGTATTGGGCTTTGCGGAAGGTTTTTATAACACTCTTGCAGGGCTTGCATTCTTTGCAAAGTAGCTCCACCAGTTGGTCTGGCTGGAGGAATTGATTCACAGACTTGTTTGTTAGATGCATTTTGCTGTCCATAGGCGGTGGAACCCAAAGATACATTAAGCAAGGCTATACCTACGGGAAGTGCTAGGAAAGATGCAGTGCGGATAATAAACATTTTCATAGAAATAACACCTCAAAAACTAGTAACTTTTGTTACGGAAGTAACTGTAGAATTATGCTAGACTTTTGAGTCGGCTGTAGAGTCAAGTAGATATAGGCAAGAATTTCTCTTAATATTTCATTGCAATATCTCTGGATAGGACTGTCACCTTAAGCATCGTTAAGTGGAAGTCAAAGAATAAATTTAGAAAGTAGAAAAGGGTTGACTCTCTAGTCCACTAGAGACTTCAGAATGAATGAGTAAGGAAAATTCCTGGTGGACATCATGACAAAACGTCAAATAGAAATTTTTACGGCTGACTGTCCTTTGTGCGATGAGACAGTTCAATTGGTGCAAGAACTGACTTGCCCTGATTGTGAAGTATCAGTCTATAACCTGCGACAAGAGCAGGAAAAAGCCCAGCATTATGGAGTGAATGCAGTGCCAGCGATCGCCATCAATGGAAAACTGGTTGTGACTGGTAAACCCAGTCGAGAGCAACTCCAAGCTGCTGGTGTAGGTCAGCCCCTGAGTTGAAATAGTTGAAACAGAAGGTAAATAAGTCCAAAGACCTTCAATTTGCAAAAAACTAAATCTATTGTAGGTGGGTATCTCGCCCGCCCTAATTATGCAACTCAAAGGCACATTAACTTATGAACCATAAATCTGTTTTATGGATGGTTTTGTTGATCCTCATGGTGGGATTGATTGTCGTAACACTCAACTTTGTCACGAGTTAGAACACACAAATTGTCCAGATAATGATGGGTAGCATAATAAAACAAATAAAATTTGGGAGTGTAGCATGTTAACCCACGATGAAAAACCGCTTTTAATTGGTCAGGTAACAGCTTTAAGCGGAGTTCCTATCAGGACAATTCGCTATTATGAAAGTCTAGGTTTACTCAATTCTTCTGGGAGAACAGAGGGTGGCTTCCGACAATTTTCGTTAGATGTGCTTACCCGTTTAGCATTTATTAAACGGGCGCAAAATCTTGGTCTTAGTCTTGAAGAGATCGGAGACATTCTTAATATATATGATGAGGGAAAACTGCCTTGTGGTGAAGTTAAACAAAAGCTAGAAGATAAGGTAAATGAAATTGAGTGCCAGATTGAAGAGCTATTAACTTTAAGAGATGAACTAACAGGTTTACTCTCAGGTTGGGATAATTTTACAGGTAAACGAAAGGATACGATATGTCCCATCATTCAGTAAGTATTCAAAAACATTAGAGCAATTCTGAAACCTTGACGATCGCACACGCTACTATGAAGTCGTTGTACTTAAGTATGTATTTTTTGCTTATGAAAGAATCTAGAGTTTCCGTATGACCGAAACCAAAGTTCGTAAGCAGTATGATCGGTTGGCAGCAATATATGACCAACGCTGGAGCAATTACCTTGCTAATACTTTGTCATTTCTCAAAAGCTGGGCACAGATATCTCCATCAGATGTTGTGCTGGATATCGCTTGTGGAACAGGAGAATTTGAGCGGCTAATTTTAACTGAACGGCCGATGCAACAGATGGTTGGGGTAGACATTTCAGATAAGATGCTACTCATGGCTAAACAAAAATGTTGTAACTACCCTAATGTCTCGTTTTACAACGCACCAGCCTCAGCATTACCTTTTGCAAGTAACAGTTTCGATGTGGTCATATCTGCTAGTTCGTTTCACTATTTTGATGATCCTGATGCTGCATTAACGGAAATGAAAAGGGTTCTGAAGCCTGATGGTAAATTAGTGATTTTGGATTGGTGCAGAGATTATTTATTGTGTAAAATATGCGACATTATTCTGAAAGTTTTTGATCCAGCGTACAAGCAGTGTTATTCCCAAGCTGAATTTCATTACCTACTTACATCCGCAGGTTTTAATATTTGTCGTGCTACTAAGGTTCGTTTTGGGTTGATATGGGAATTGATGGTAGTAACAGCAACAGCTAGTTGCTGAATCAAAAGTTTTTCTAGTTTGAAAACGATTGCTTGTAAGCTGTTGCGTTTTTAATTTAGAGTAATGCCAGAAAAGCTGAGACCTTGTGCCGTTAATACTCGCTGTTAGATGATTGTATAAATCATGCTGAAAACTGTTTTGAGCTAAATCAGTATTAACCCTCTATCTACAATGACAAATATCAAAAGCCTTTCTAAAACCCCTGCTTTCAAGTTCGTAATCTTACTCGGCTTTGTTAGCTTATGTGCTGATGCAACCTACGAAGGGGCGCGTAGCATCACGGGAGCTTATCTTGGAGTCTTGGGCGCTAACGGTACTGTGGTGGGGCTAGTAGCTGGCTTAGGGGAGTTAATTGGTTATGGCTTTCGCTTAGTTATCGGTTATCTCAGTGACCAGACGCGAAAATACTGGGGAATCACCACATTCGGTTACTTCGTTAATACAGCAGTTGTGCCGCTTTTAGCCTTAGCTGGACGTTGGGAAGTCGCAGCAGCTTTGATGATTGCTGAACGCACAGGCAAAGCGATTCGCACCCCGCCGCGAGATGTGCTACTTTCCCATGCTGCTAGTCAAGTTGGCAGGGGTTTTGGTTTTGGCTTGCATGAAGCGATGGATCAGATCGGTGCTGTGATGGGGCCATTGGCTGTAGCGGCGGTGCTTTATTTGCAAGGAGGGTATCGGGGTGGCTTTGCGATTTTGATTGTGCCAGCAGTCTTAGGGTTAATTGTGCTTTTGATCGGACAACGGCTTTACCCAAATCCCCGTGATTTTGAAGTAAACACACCAACACTCAAAGGAGAGGGATTACCGCGAGTTTTTTGGATTTATCTGGGGGCTGTAGCCCTAGTTGCTGCTGGGTATGCAGATTTCCCTTTAATTGCCTACCACTTGCAGAAAGAAGCGATCGCTTCCTCTAATACGATTCCTTTATTTTATGCAGTAGCTATGGGAGTTGACGCTATAGCTGCACTAATATTTGGGCGTTTGTTTGACCGCAAGGGGATTTCTATTCTCATTGTTGCGGTTTTGATATCATGCTTGTTTCCTCCATTGGCTTTTTCAGGAAACAGTAACCTTGCCCTTTTGGGAATGATTTTATGGGGTGTAGGGATGGGGGCACAAGAATCAATTATGAAAGCTGCGGTTGCAGGGATGGTGCCAATGGACAAACGTGCTAGTGCTTACGGGATTTTCAGCGCAGGCTATGGCTTATTCTGGTTTTTAGGTAGCGCCTTAATGGGAATTCTTTATGATCGCTCTGTTGGCTCCTTGGTTGTCTTTTCAGTCGTTATCCAAGTTGCAGCAATTCCCATTTTTTGGCAAGTAAGAAGGCACAACATTTAAGACTAGTTAGAGATGCTTAAGCTCTTGGAGTGTTGGGGTAAAAGTAGCCAAAGGTAAAGTTTATTGTTACCTCCCTACTGGACTTCTACCACACCACGAAACATATTCATTCCACAGGTAAATTGATATTGACCTGGTTTGGGAGGTGTAAATTCAATGGGAGTGACGTGATTGAGAGCTAAATCTTGAGCAATATGAAAATCAGGTAACAATACTTTCTCCAAACAGCTACTGGGGTCGCGGCGAAAGAAGTTTAGCCGTACAGGTTGAACAGATTTTACAATTACACGAGAAGGTTCATAGCCTCCGTCTACATTAATCGTTAGCTCCTGTATCCCTTGACCCAGATTAGCTTTTATAGCTTTATTTTTACTGAATAGAAACCACCACAGTTCCAATCCAATTAATCCTAAACCGCCCAAAGTAACGCCGACTTTTAATGCTAGTGGTTGCTCAATACGGCGAAATTGACTGGTTTGTTCTGATGAATGTGTTGGCATTTCGGTTGGCATTTGTGCTGTTGCTACGCTTGATGCTGTACCAAACAGAAGTCCTAACCCTGCAATGCTCCCAAAAATCTTACTTTTGTTGAACATTTGTTAAATTCCTCCACAATTATTAGATAGTTTTGGGATGAAAGTTACGCAAGCGTAAGGCATTCGTAACAACAGAAACGGAACTAAAAGCCATCGCCCCACCCGCGATAATCGGGTTGAGTAGCCAACCAAAGATAGGAAATAAAACTCCAGCAGCAATGGGAATCCCAGCAACGTTGTAAATAAAGGCAAAGAAGAGATTTTGGCGGATATTCTGAATAGTGGCACGGCTCAGTTGAATTGCAGTGACTATGCCTTGCAAGTCTCCAGAGATCAGGGTGATATCGCTGGCTGCGATCGCTACATCCGTTCCAGTTCCAATTGCAATCCCCACATTCGCTTGAGCCAGTGCTGGTGCATCATTAATGCCATCACCCACCATTGCGACAATTTTCCCCTCTGCTTGCAATGCTTGTATTTGAGACGCTTTTTGGTCGGGTCGAACTTCTGCAAATACTCGTGTGATCCCGACTTCACTGGCGATCGCTTCTGCTGTTTTGCGATTATCCCCTGTTAGCATAACTACCTCTAAACCTAACTTTTGTAGCGTTCTCACAACTGCTACTGAAGAAGGTTTAAGTGCATCAGCAATTCCCATCAAACCTTGAATTTGCCCATCCACTGCAATTAAAATCGCTGTTTTACCAGCAGCTTCCAGAGAGGTTTTACGCTCTTGAAGCGTGCGGGTATCGATATTTAATTCTTCCATCCAACGCTGAGTACCGATTTGTACGAAACGGTCTAAAACAATTCCTTGAACACCACTCCCAGCGATCGCTTCAAATTGTTTAGCCTCTGTCAGTTCCACTTGCTGAGATTGAGCATACCTAACCACCGCTTCAGCCAATGGATGTTCTGAATTTCGTTCTACAGACGCTGCCAACTGCAAAAGTTTTAACTCATTACTATTAGCTGTGCCGTTGACAGTAACAAAGTCAGTAACAGTGGGTTTTCCCTGTGTTAAAGTTCCAGTTTTATCCAGCACAATAGTCTGAATTCTATGAGCGAGTTCTAAACTTTCTGCACCTTTAATTAAAATACCATTTTCTGCTCCCTTGCCAGTTCCTACCATCACTGAAGTTGGAGTAGCTAAACCCAAGGCACAGGGACAAGCGATAATTAGCACTCCGACTGTGGTAATTAAGGCTAATGTCAAGTTGCCCATGACATTAAACCAAATAACGAAAGCAGCGATCGCAATGGCTATCACTACTGGCACAAACCATCCCGTTACTTGATCTGCTAAACGTTGAATTGGTGCTTTAGAGCCTTGAGCTTGTTGCACCATTTTGACGATTTGAGACAAAAAAGTGTCTTTCCCAACGCGGGTTGCCCGGAATTTAAAGCTACCTGTTTTGTTAATTGTGGCTCCAATTACTTCATCTCCCGGTTGCTTTTTGACTGGCAAACTCTCACCAGTCACCATCGCTTCATCAACGTTGGAAGCACCTTCTATCACTTCTCCGTCAACAGGAATTTTTTCTCCTGGACGTACCAAAATTACATCACCAATCTGAACTTCCTGGATAGGAACATCAATTTCTTGACCATTTCTAATTACTCTGGCATCTCTAGCTTGTAAACCGATGAGTTTGCGGATGGCTTCAGAAGTCTGTCCCTTAGCGCGATTCTCAAATAGCCTTCCTAGCAAAATTAAGGTGGTAATGACTGCTGCTGCTTCATAGTACACATCAGGCATCAATCCAGCAGCCGTAAAAAAACCTGGGAAAACAGTAGCAAATAGTGAATAGAAATACGCTGCGCCAGTACCAATAGCAACCAAGGTATCCATAGTTGCTGTATGACGTTTAAAGGCTTTCCAGGCATTTTTGAAGAAGTCTGCACCACACCAGAACAAGACAGGAGTTGCCAGTACTAACTGTACCCAAGGATTGTCTAGCCACAATGTCCGAATCCAAGGCAGATTTAGCCCTGTCATGGCAGAAATTGACCCTAGTACAATTAAAGTACTGAGGATTGCTCCTACAACTAGCTTGCGGGTAAGTGTGCGTAATTCTGCTTCACGGGCGGTTTTTTCCACATCATCTTCTCCAGTAATCATTTCTTGTTCTTGGAGTGAGTAAGATGAGTATCCGGCAGCATCTATAGCGGCTTGGATTGTTTCCAGATTGGTGCGTTTGGGATCATACTGGATAGTAGCTTGCTCCACGCCAAAGTTAACGTTACAGTCGCTCACCCCTGGAACAGATCGGATTGCTTCTTCGATGTTGTTAGCACAGGAGGCACAACTCATGCCTCGAAGTTTAAGACTCAGAGTATCCATAGTTAAATATGCTTTTTTAGCCGCTGCTTTACTGAGTTCTAAGAACGGTGTTTTGGTCTGATTGATAGCTGAGTGTCGTTATACTTAGCTTTGCCTGTGTGCTTTTCAGACAACTTTACTAAGCGTTGCCTTGCTATGTTTGCTGATCTATTCTCTGTTGATGGCTTTTAAGTGACAGAATAGCCAGCAGTAGTAATTGCTTCCTTAATAACTGTTTCGTCAGCATTTGTGTCCACTAAGACGATTTTTGTTTTTGGATCTGCTTGAACCGTAGCAGTAGGATCAACTGTTTTAACTGCTTTAGTAATAGTGTCTCCACAAGCAGAGCAAGCCATATTAGGAACTTTTATTTGGAGTGTCATAACGTTAAAAACCTTGAACTTGGATAGTAAAAAGATGGAGTTAAGAGAATCAGGAGTTGAAGACTCAAATGGTTTACGGCTTTAGCTAGCAGGATAACCAGAGTTAGCGATTGCTGCGCCGACCAAAGGTATCGCTTCTTCGATTGCTGTTTCAAATGGCATAACTGAAAGTACACAAGCTGCTACAGCTTTAGACTCTCTGAAGTGTCTTACTTCATGAATTCATCTTAGACTCTCTATCTGGCTGGAGAGTCAAGTGATTTTGCTAAATTCTTTTTAATGGTTTCAAAAATATTGCATGAGATGTGTCCAAAGTATCTGCAACAAGAATTGCAGTCGTTGCACCTGTATTTCCCTACTAATGAGGTTGGGGTAGGTAATAGCCTGCCCATCGCGCTTTCAGCTACGCTACCCCTCTTTGGAGAAACTAAGTTACTACCTACTCGAACGATTAGAAGTATTTCGATTTTGAGTACTCATTGCTTGGAGCAACTCTTGCATTTGAGCAATTTCAGCACTTTGACTCTTGGCAATGGATTGAGCTAAATTTCTAATTTCGGGATGCCTAGCACTGTTACCAACCATGCCACCCATCATCGTCGCCATTCGGTGATGGCGAGTCATTTGGCGGAGAAATTCCTGGTCAAAGTTAGGCGCATTTTGTAGGGCTGTCATCATCTCCTTATCCATCATTTCTTGCTGCTGCATGGAAATCTTCATTGCCTCGTCCATCCCGTCACCCATATTCATGCCAGTTGTGGGGATTTCTTTGCCGTACCACTGTTTATACCAGCCCTGCATCTGCTTAATTTCGCGGGTTTGGTCTGAAATGATGGATTGCGCCAGCTTTTTGACTTCAGGACTTTTGGCTCGGCTCAAAGCCATCTGAGCCATTTCAGTAGCACTTTGATGATGAGGAATCATCATTTCGATAAACGACTTATCCACTTCAGCCCTCATGTTCATTCCACCATGCATAGGGCTTGTGTTTGTTGGATTGGGAGCTTGCACTTGATTGCGATCGTTGGCTTTGGCGCTGTCAATGATGGAAAAAGCTGTGATAGTGGTGCCTGTTAATAGAGCAACTAGACTGTAGGTTAAAACTTTTTTGTTCATTTTAATGACTTCTATTGAAGGAAATAAGTGGTTTAGCGAATTTCAACTCCCAATTAGGGATTTTGCTAGGCTTATCAATACGTGCCCTAAAATAATTGGTCAGAAACGATAGTGTTCTTTTATCTGTCCTTCCCTACTGAAAGGTAAATTGGCTAGCATGTATTCAGCTTTTTTGCCTCAGATGACTTAAGCTACACCTGCGGCAGTAACGACCTTGCGATATTGTTCAACTTAGTTAGCGATCGCATTTCTTTCTCATACGGGAGCATAACTACCTACATCATCGCCTTTGCCCCTTGCCCACATGACTCGGCACAACGTTAGCAGTGGTTGTTGTCATGTTTCTCGTACTCTGTTACACAGCGAACCTTCTTACGGAGGAGCTACCCTTGCGGTAAGAGGCTTTGCGTCTACGCTAACACAAGCTTCGGTGCAGATATTATACACAGGCTTAAGCACAGCAATCGCGCTCACGTAGGGATTTTAAACTCATGTAGGGATTTTAAACAAGCTTGAATCCAAGTTTCAAGCATAGATTCGTAGTTACAGTCATAATTTTCTCCCTAGCTAAATAAATGAATCAGTTATGAAGCTGTAGTTATGCTTCTAATAATTCACACTAGGCAATTGTCGGTGTAAAAGCATCTACCCAATGATACGATGCTAATTTCTTCCTAATGAGATGTCTAAATTTCATGTTGATTTCATTTTGGTATGCTAGAAATTTTAGCTAATAATTTATAAGAATTTCATATAAGCAAATCAATCAATTTTAGTATCTTTTTAGAAAAACGCTACATACAAATTCTCTTTAGAAGGAAAGGAATGATCAAAACTTGCCTTTATTACACCTGCTTATACAATATTTTTTTTAGTTTTAAAAAGTAGAAATTTAGTTACTTTTATAAAAAATTCAATTTCATAAAAATCTGTCAAAAAATTATTCCTGCTATCTATAATTTTTTCTTGCTTATAAAATACGTATAAAATTTGTATACTGCAAAAATAGTAAATTAGCAAAGCATACAATTATGAAATTCACATGAAATTCTTATAAAAATTAAAGTAGCTAATAATATGTCATTAGGCGGATATTAGTTTATTTACAAAATCTGATTAAATTAAAAGTGAATTGTACTGGCTTGTTCTGCCGTACAGATACTATTTTTAAAGCAATGAAGACGAGCGAGCCTAGCGCTAATGTTCAGGCAGATATTAAAACCAAGATTGTGTTAGTCAAAACTTAGGAATCTAAAACAGCAATCAAGGAAGCGTACCTTTGGTCGGCGTAGCCAACGGCAGCGATGCCTATCCTGCTACTTAAATCAACAAATGTAAAAGCTAAACTATGTTTCCTAATTCAACCATATTGAAAACTATTTTTTTGGACACTGGGGTACTAATTGCCCTACTCGTAGGCATTGGATTCTGGTGGCGAACAGCTGTTCGCCACTACTATCTGCCCTGTCCATTTTGGCTGGCCTGGCTTTTAGAAAATCCATATATGGAGACTCTGGCAGGCAGTTCAGTCATTCTCGACCGTCTTAACCTCTCCCCTGGGATGCAGGTAATTGATGTAGGAAGTGGAACGGGTCGTGTTGCCATTCCTGCTGCTAGAAGAGTAGCACCAAATGGTCAGGTAGTGGCACTTGATAGCCAGTCAGGTATGTTGCAAAAGCTAGAGCAAAAGGCAAGCGCAAACAGTGTAACTAATATTCGGACGTTTCTGAGCAGAATTGAGCCGGGAGTACTAGAACATAACAAGTTTGATAGAGCATTGTTGGTGGCAGTATTAGGTGAAATTCCAGATCGGGAGGCAGCACTTCAAGAGATATTTGCCGCTCTTAAGCCAAATGGTATTCTTTCCATCACTGAGGTCATTCCTGACCCCCACTATCAAACGCTTGGCACTGTTCGCCGTTTGGCTGAAGCAGTCGGATTTATGCCTAGTGATTATTACGGTAACTTTTTGGTTTTTACAATGAACTTTATAAAGCCAGATACGGCATAGTAGCACAAATTAGCTTGGCAACCGCTTAAAACTATGTCAATTCAATATTGAGCATGTTGCAGCTATAACTCTTAAGTCAAGTACACGATTCAAAAGCAGATAACTAAAAACTTAACACTGATTTGGAATGGAGGAAAAATGAATCTCACATCTGAGCAAGTTCACTGGATTGGCGGAGTTGCATTTACTATTGTCGCTGTGCTGCTCATCTTGTATAAAACTCGTGTGATAAGAGCGGGCTGGTTACCTTATTTGCTTCCTATATTATTGATTGGTTACGGAGTGGAAAGCCTTATAGATCCGCTGGTGCATGGTACAGCAAAACCTCAAAACTATGGTGCTGAAAGCCTACAGCATATAATACAGGGCATACTAATGCTGATTGTTGGTAGTGTAGAATGGCTTCGTGCTGGTGGACGGCTAAAACATTATGCCTGGGGATTACTTCTGCCACTCGGTCTGATTGGGGTTGGGGGCGTGTTTATGTTTCATGCCCAGCATGAGGCTAATGTTCCTCCTTTGCTTCTTCTGGTTCAACATCGCATCTTTGCAATCACTCTTTGGATTACTGCTGCTGCCAAAGCTCTAGCTGAATGGCCAAACAAAAACTCTCAAGCCTTTTCAATAGCCTGGCTTCTCCCACTTCTCCTGTTTGGCCTAGAATTGCTGGTCTACACCGAAGGAGGTAATTCTTCAGTCCACAGTATTCATTGATTACACAAGTATGCAAATAGTAATCCTCAGTCCTAACAATCTACCAAATGTCCATCCTCCATATGAATGATGCGGTCAGCAATATCAAGAATGCGATTGTCGTGAGTAACCATTAAAACAGCACAACCCTGCTCCTTAGCCAGACGCTGCATGAGTTCTACTACATCCCGACCTGATTTACTATCCAAAGCAGCAGTGGGTTCATCAGCTAAAACCAGTTTCGGATGACTTACCAAAGCACGAGCAACAGCAACTCTTTGTTTCTGTCCACCAGATAAATCATCAGGATAGTAATTCACTCTATGTCCCAAGCCAACAGCTTCCAGCATAACTTCGGATTTAGCTTTGGCTTCTTGACTATCAAATTCTTTATGGAGTTCCAATGACATTTGAACATTCTGGCAAGCGCTCAAAAATCGCAGTAAATTGTGAGCCTGAAAGATATAGCCAATATTTCGTCGAATTTGCACTAATTGCTGATCGTTAGCTTTGTACAATTCATGTCCTAAAACTTTGAGTTTTCCTTCTTGGACAGACCGCAAGCCTCCCATCAAAGTGAGCAGGGTTGTTTTACCTGAGCCTGACTGCCCCATCAAAATAACTACTTCGCTAGGGTAAATTTCTAGGTTTATGTCAAATAAAATCTGTTTTTGTAATGCCCCTTGACCAAAGTAGTGATTGAGATTTTGAATAGAAATAATAGAGTTTTGTTGTAACATTTGTCAATAAAGTAGAAATATCTCTTATACCACTAAAAAATATCTGCTGGATCTGCTGCTCTCAATTTCCGTACAGCAATCGCGCCAGAAATAGTACACATTAAGATTGTCAAACCTAAAACAAATGCAGAACGACTAACACTCATAAAAATTGGTAAAAAAGTTGCAGCTTTGGTCAATTCATATAAACCAAAAGAAATACCTAAACCAGGAATATAGCCAAAAATTGCTAAAATTAGAGCTTCTTGAAAAACAACACGCAATAAATAATTATCTGTGAACCCCATAGCTTTGAGGGTGGCGTACTCGGCTAAATGTTCGTTGACATCTGTGAAAAGGATTTGATACACAATGATTATACCAACCACAAATCCCATCCCTGTACCGAGTGCAAACATAAAGCCAATCGGTGTACTTGTACGCCAATATTCTTTTTCAAACTCGATGAATTCTTGGTAAGTAAGTAATCTAACATCTTTAGGCAGTTTAGCAACTAAATTATTCAGTGTTCTTTGCTGATCTACACCAGGTTTGAGAGTAATTAAGCCAATATCAATTTCTCCATCACGACGATTTTTAAACAAACGCAAGAAATTTTGGTCACTGGTGATTAAATTTCCATCTGCCGCAAAGGAAGGCCCAAGAGTAAACAAGCCAACAGTTTTAATTCTGTAGTTACTAATTTCCGTTAATACCTGTTTGTCTCGCTCAAATTGTGCAGCAATTGGCCCATATTCAGAACGGGAAGAACGGTCAAACAGAAAAGTATCAGGCAATTTTAATTTATTGAGATTTTGATTAACTTCTGGTAAGTTAAATACTGGTTTTTCAGGTTCAAAACCGAATACAAATATGGCTCGATAATCAGCATTAGCTGGATTTTTCCAATCAGCAAAATCGACATAAACAGGGCTGACAGAATTAACCCCTTCAAAGCCTGATACTTGATAGAGACGACGTGAAGAAAACTGTCTCATATAAGCAAGAGACTTAGAACGGGGACTAATCATCACCAAGTCCGCTTTTAAAGTGGTATGGAAGCGTGCAGCACTATCATAAAGCGCACCCTCAAATCCCAACTGCATAAACATGAGAATATTGGAAAAACTAATACCCGCCATAGCAACAATCATGCGAGATTTTTCGCGGGTAAGTTGTAACCAAGCTAAACGTATTTTAGACATAATAACTAGTACTATTTAAGATTTTTCTGTGTTAATTATGACTTCTACTTGTAAATTGGTTAAACTTCTAACTTGCTTGGCATCTTTTGGATTAAGACGAATTTTAATTTCAACAACTCTGCGGTCTACATCAGCAACAGGATCAGTACTAAAAGTTGCTTGTTTTTTTACTTGCAAACCAACTTGAGTGACCTTTCCATGTAGTTCTCCAGAAAAGGCTTCACTATTAACTCTGGCTTGTTGACCGATACGTACTTGGTTAACATCAGTTTCGTATACTTCAGCAACTACGTACATCTGGTCTGTTTGACCCATGTCTGCAATTCCTTCGTTACCAACAATTTCTCCAGGAAAAGTATAAATTTTTAAAATTTGACCGCTCTTGGGTGCGCGCACGTAAGTTAATTCCTGATCTGCTTGAGCTTTTTCCACAGCAGCTTCTGCACTTTCTACCTCTGCTTGAGCTGCTTGCACATCTGTGGGACGAACCTCAGCGATTTGGTCTAAAGTTGCTTTTGCTTCGTTGATTTGCTGTTGCAAGGTTTCTTCTGTTTGCTTAAGAGTGGATCTAGCCTCGTTGATTTGCTGCTGTAAGGTTTCCTCGGTTTGATTTAGGCTAGCCTTAGCTTCATTCAATTGCTCTCTAGCAGTTTCTAATTCCAAACCCTTGCTATCAAATTTGGAAGCTTCAACCGCACCTTCTTTGTATAACATCTCAAAGCGCCCAAATTCTGTTTGAGCATTGTTTAACTGGGCTTGTAGACGAGCAATGTTTGCTTGTTGAGTTCTTCTTCCGCCCAATAGTTGGGCTTGCAAGCGAGCAATAGTTGCTTGTTGAGTTTTTCTCTCACCAAATAGTTGTGCTTGCAGGCGGGCAATAGTTGCTTGTTGAGCGTTAATTTCCCCAGTTTTTGCCCCAGCTTCTACCTTAGCTAAATTAGCTTGAGCAACTTTTACTTGTTGTTTGGCTTGTTTTAAAGCAGCTGAAAGACGATTATAGTTGTCTAGGATGGCAATTACTTGATTTGAGGTAACTTTATCTCCCTCTTTCACTAAAAGTTTATAAATTTTAACAGTTTCAAGAGAAGTGGAAGCAGAGAGGCGAATAACTTCACCTTGTGGTTCTACGCGTCCTCTGGCACTAATGGCGTTGGTAGGAGGAGTAGTTGCTAAGGAAGCTGATGAGGGATTTTTCTGAGCAGGTTGGGAATGAAGAAGACTATAAATAGTAGCCGTGCTAATAACTGAGGTAGTGACACTAAGGAAGAGAATTACCCACCACTTTTTTGACTTAAGAAATGGCTGCTTCATCACTTTTGAATCATGCATATTTATTTTTCTGTTGAAGCTCAAGTTTACTCGAAGAAATCACTTATAAATTCTTGAAAACTAACTAGAGCAAAACCCTGGTTTTGGACACTTTTAATATCATTTTGGGTGGGAAATGAAAAGTATGAACCACCTAGCATTTGAGGAGTTCGTTTTAAATAAAAGTAATCGAAATTATTGATGACACTAGTTAATAAGTCAATACCTTGATTATTAACTAATTTATCTAAAGTCAAAACACTGTATTTAGTATTGTCAACTTCCAATTTTCCTTGGGCAAGTATTGCTCCTGAATCAATAGAAATATCTACAATTTCATGAATTGTTATACCAAATTTTCTATCATTTTTCAAAGCAGAGTATAAAACTGGGAATAAGCCTTTACATTCAGGCAGAAGTGCTGCGTGTACGTTAATAACTGCTTTTTTGGGTATTTGGATGATTTGCTCTTTGATAATTTGGTCGAAGAAATATATCACGATTAAATCAAGATTGGCTTGCTTTAATTCAGCAATAATATCTTTACCATTTATATTTGATGTTTTAACGTGACGAATTTGATACTTATGGCAGATTTCAGATATTGTAAAGTGCTTTCTTTTACGACCAGTGATAGATGAAGCTAATTGAGATAGATAGATAAGCCAAAAATAAAAAATAAAGTTGTAAGTTAAATAAATAACGAAATCAAAACCTGATCTGCGATAGTTAGTAATAATTTGCTGAAGTAAATTACCATGTTTACTACTATATCTATCAGTGGTGACTACAATTGCTATTTTGTCATGATGTTCTTCAATAAAGCTGATTATAGCTTCACTTGAGGAATAGCATTCTATATTAAACAGAGCAATTCTTTGCATCATTAACTCCTAATTATGCACCAAAAAATTGTTAGAAACACCAGTCCAGTAAAAGTTATTAACAAACAAAATTCACAGTATGAAATTTAGCGATCGCTAAATTTCATACCGTTGTCAAAACAGGCTTTTCCTTAGATATGGCAAGTTCCACAATGTCAGCTGCTCGTCTAACTCCACCTGCGCGTTGAATTGCTGCTTGTAACCTAGATGCACTGTTTTTGTAGGAGTCTTGGTTTAGCACTTCTTGTATGGCAATTCGCAGCCTAGTAACGCTTAGTTTAGTTAAGGGTACTGTTACTCCTGCTCCTGTCCAAGCCAGACGAGCCGCTGTACCTGGCTGATCGCTGGTAATGGGAATAGCAACCATTGGCACCCCATTGTTTAACGACTCAAGAACAGTATTCAATCCTGCGTGAGTAATGGTGAGGCTGGCTTGCTTGAGCAGTTCCATTTGAGGTGCATATTTAACAACCAAAGGTTTTCCCGGTAGTTCTTTGAAAGAATCCAGATTACCACCACCAAGAGAAATCACCAATTGCACATCTAATCCATCACAAGCCTGAGCAATACTTTGGAAAACATCCATTAAGCGATTTTGTATGGTTCCCATCGACGCGTAAATCAGAGGTTGTCCAGTTAGCTTTTCCCAGGGGAAAGGCACAGCTTCTCGACTAGCTGAGTCATGGTAAGGACCTGTGAAATGGAAGCATTGGGGTAAATGCTGTCTTGGAAAATCGAATTCAGCAGGTATCTGGCTCAATTGCGCTAATTTAGAGTAGGAAACGTTAACGTCATAGCATGGGGGCAAATTCCAGCTTCGGCGATACTCATTTATCAGCTTTTCAATTGGTTGAGCGATGCGATTAAGCAGAGAGTAAGCGGTTTGATTCCGCAGATGCGCCCATCGTGCAGGGTTATAGCTCCAAGATGTCACAAAAGGGGGAACGCCGTCTTCTTGATTGAGCGGCAAAGCACTGCACACTGTAATGAAGGGAATATCTAAAAATTCCGCAATACTCCCTCCTTCTAATGTCATTTGATTTACCAGCAATGCTTCTACGCCAGCTTCCTTGAGTGCTTTTGGAGCATCACGAAGTACCATCGCAGCTTCTTGTTGTATTAAATTGAGGTTATATCGCAGTGCGGCAAAGCCGCTCAATTTCCCAAGTTGTGCTAGTGATTGTGCTGCGATCCCCAAAGGAAATTCAGTTTCTCCTATTCTCCAGAAATCCAATCCAGCTGCCAGTGTTTTGGATTGGACATCTGCAATTCCAAACAGGGTTACGCGATGTCCGCGTCGTTGCAGTTCGCGTCCCAAAGGTAGCATTGTGTTGAGGTGACCAGTTTTTGCGGGACAGAGAATGCCAAAATGAGTCATAACTTCAGCCTTTTTTTGTAATATGACAACAGAGGATTAACTTAGGCGGTTTCTGAGAAAAAATTTACTAATTCAAGCGAGGCATCCCATTTACTCATAGGAAGTTTAGCCAACATCTCGGTAATTTTTTTCCTGACAATCACCTTATTGAATGAGCAAAGTTTCTCCTGCTAAGTATTTATCTAAACCCGGTGAGATACTCAGGCGTGAAGGAGGGTGAAATGCTAGTGGACGGGAAGCAGTAAATAGGTAAGCAACTTCGGGTGAACTGATAAATGCCATCCCCCCTAATAACTCCACAGCATGAGCAGTAACACGTTCTATAGCACCTTGCACTGCATAACGCACAAACAGCGCCCGTGCTAGTTGATCGCTACCTTGGTTGCTGTCGCTGACTATCATTGACTGGGCTAGCCCTTCTAATGCAGCCATCGCTCCCTCAACTTCAATAGCTAAAATTGTTCGCTCAGAAGGCGTGCCTTTTCCAGCTGCTATGGTTCGTTCTACTAAAGCACTAGCGATACCCAGGTAAGATGCAGAAATTAGCATTTCAAACCAAAGAAAGCCCCTTGTTTGGATATAATCTAAATTTTCGGCATTGCCTGTATAGGAAATAAGCTGTTCTGGAACTTTGACATCGTGAAGAATAATTTCGTCGCTTTCTGCACCAGCCAGCACTGAATTTGTCCAGAAGGGACGACGTTCAATTCCTGAAGCATTTGTTGTCGGAATAATAACGACTGCTAATTTGCTATTGTCTCCCGATTCGCTGGGAATAGAAACACTTGCAGTGAGAAGATCCATTGATACAGATAAGCTGCAAGGCTTTTTATTACCACTGACTGTTATACCATCAGCTGTTCGTTTTACCTGCATATTGGGAGTAAGAATGCCTGTACCTGTCCGTCCTTCCGCAAAGCCAGAAGCTACGTAGAGATTTTGTTTGGCAATTGCCTCAAGTAACATCCACTCCAAGCCAGTTCCCGAACCTTGGGCGATCATCTCAACGATGGTTGCAACTGAAAAATGATGCATCGTCGTAGCGATCGCTAGCGAAGGCGCACGGCTAGCGATCGCTCTTTGAATCCGAACAGCTTCCACAGGAGTTGCTCCCAAACCCTTATATTTAGTTGGAATTAATAAACCAGGGCCACCAAGTTCACGAAATATTTTTATGGCTGGATTTTGTGGCTTTTCCATTTCCAATAGAGGAATTTGTGCCAGTTTTTCATCAAGGTCTGGCAAAAACTTTGTCAGGATTGTTCGTTCTGGTTTGAGAAAATTCACCTGTAAAACTCCTATTTACTGTGAAATATTTATTAGAGGCAGAAAGGGGACTACTGTTTATAAATGTTGTATGGCGGAATCAATTTCGGGTTGGGAAACAGAATATGGAAACTCTTACGAATAATCCAATTAAGTAGATATCCCGTACCTTTTATATACATATAGAGTGGCGTTTGATAAGAACCTAGTCTAGCTTTGAATGTGTCTGCTGTTTGACCAAAGTCAATTTTTGGTACATTCTGTTGTAACGCTTTATCTAGAGCAGCATACATTAAGTTGAAATACAGGTCTGACTTGGCATTTAGACTATAATCTAAACCGCAAAATAGATAATGAATACTTGATTGCGTACAAAGAGAACAATTGAATGCCACTATCTTGTCATCTTGATAAACAAGAGTAAAAAGTAATTCTCCGGGGAAATTGATTGCTAATTCTCGGAAGAAACTTATAGGCAGATTTTCCAATTGGTTTTCCGATTTTTGTACAACTGCTTCATATAGTTGATGTATTTCTGGAGTATAGATTTGTAAAATCTTTTCTGTATCTTTTAACTGAACAATGCGAAGACCAGCTTTTTCAAATTTGCGTTTTGACCTTTTAATATCATTGCGATAGTGGGACTTTAAAGCAGCACAGTATTCGGAAAAATTACCAAACTTTGCCTTAAAGCTATGCATAGGGAGACTTTCAGCTTTGAGATAATCAAGCTTTAGCAGTGTATCTAATTGATTGCATTCTTCAGAGTTAAATTCTTTGTAAATAGTCAGCTTGGTTTTTTCTTTAGCTGCAATACTATTCATAATACCACCAAGCAATTTGATAATCAACTGCTGATTAGCATTTTTCTCAAAAATTAAATGGTTCTTACCAATAGAAATAGGTAAACCACAAAAAAGAACATTTAAATATAAAAACGACGGCAGTAATTGTCTGACATGAGTAATAAATTCTTTAATACCTTTACTGGCAACAACTCCTAAGTCAGTTTTAAATGTAGATAGACTAGTACAAGCGCACGGGTTGCCATTTTGGTCATAAAAAATTACATACCAGAATTTGCTAAAGTCCATCATAGTTTTTTCAATTGTCACTAAGAATCTAATATCCATATAAGTATTAGAATAACTTGTTTGACAAACTTGCTTCCAATCATATAAATCTACGTCAAGAATTGAGTTGTACAGTTTATAAGAGTAAGTACTCTCACTTTTAATTAAGCAGTCAAGAGCTTTGGGCATTTGTTTGTAATATCTCCACAACAGAAATATATTTCAAGCTAAACCAGAACAATTTTTCGTTTTGATAGTTACAGAACCAATCTGCAACTATCAAAACAAGGTGATGATTTCTATTTATTCAACTTATGCAACTGCAAGCTTGTCAGGTGCTTGTGTTTCTAATGAAGAAACTTTAACTGGTAAAAATTCCACTTCTTCACCAAATAAACCCCTAATAATTGCTGTGATATTTTCCTGGAGTGCTTGTATGGCAATGGGGTCAAGAATTTGACTTAAAGAGGGAATACCCATGTCAAACTCAGCTAAAAACAATATTAAGCAACCATCTTTTTGATTTTGAGCTTTCCACTGTCCGCAGAAGTGTTCTACATCACCTTCAATCTGATTGAAGCTAATTGTATAATTTGAGGCATCAAATAAATCTTCTTCTATCCAAGACATCACACCGCCACGAAAGTCAACTTCCCAAGTAGAAACAGTCCGTCCGTCAGATAGTACTTGGCTGGTGATGCTATGTACAGCTTGACTGTTCTTTGCGTATGAATCAAAGTCGCAGAGAATTGGATAGATTTCTTCGGCACTGCGATGGTGAATTTTAGCAACAATTTCTAAGTATTGCATGAATAAAATCTCCTTTATGAATTAACAACGTTTAAAGATGGGTTACGTTTTGCAAGAGCGATCGCACTGTCTGAAATTGCAGTTAGCAGCCAATCAATATCTGACTCATCCAGAGTTGCTGGTGGTGTCAATCTGACAACGCAGTGAGCATTAAGTGAATAGGAAACCAGCACATTTCTGTGCATGAGTTCAAACATGAAGTCACCAGCCAAATAATCAGCTTCAAACTCAATGCCAATCAACAGCCCAATACCGCGAACTTCTCGAACTAGATGAGGACACATTTCGCCAACAATTTTCTGCACTTCAACAAATAATTTTTCACCTAGTTCTTTGGCTCTGGGTACGATATTCTCATTTTTAATAACATTAATTGCTGCTTGTGCGGCAACTGTAGCTAGAGGATTACCTGCAAAAGTTGATGTGTGCAATAAAGGATCTTGATTGAGCCTTTCATAAGCTTGGGCAGAAGCAACAGCAGCGCTGACAGGTATAACTCCTCCACTTAAAGCCTTCCCCACCAGCAGAACATCAGGAACTACCTGTTCTCTGTCTGCTCCCCACCAGGTTCCCAACCGTGCGAGTCCCGTTTGAATTTCATCCAAAATCAAAAATGCTCCATAGTGGCGGCAGAGTCTTTCTACATCTCGCAAGTAGCCTTCATAAGGAATGATCACACCGCCTTCTGCTTGGACAGGTTCTAAAATAACGCAGCATTCATGACCCTTATTAGAAAGTACATTTTCCAGGGCTTTTGGATCTGCAAAGGGGATAAATTCGACTTCTGGAAGCAGAGGCTGGAAAGGCAAGCGAAAGGCTGCACGACTGGTGACACTTAACGCTCCTAATGTCTTACCGTGGAAGCCCCCTTGCATTGCAATTAGCTTGCGTTTGCCAGATAGACGTGCTAGCTTGAGACCGGCTTCTGTCGCTTCCGCACCAGAGTTACCGAAATATACATAATCTAAACCCTTGGGGGTAACTGAGGCTAGAGTTTCCGCCGCCGAAGCTTGTTCGGCATTTAAAAGCGCACGAGTTGATAATGGATGACGCTCCAGTTGTGCTTTCACAGCCTCGATGACGGTGGGATGACAGTGACCGATAGTGAAGACACCATAACCACCACAAGCCAGATACTTTTGTCCGCGCTCATCAAAAACGTAGTTTCCAGAAGAACGAACTTCAACATGAGTACCCATCAATTCCGCCAGCTTGGCGAGTGACTTATTAACGTGTTGCTTTTGCCCTTGGATTACCAGCTGTCTAAACTTAGCTGCTTGATGTGAATCTGGGTATGTTTCTACACTTCCAAGTATTTGTTGGCTTTCTTTCATTTCACTTCAATTTCTAAATAGATTAATTAACTTGAAGATGTGGTTTAACTTGCGTTTTGTGGCTCTGATTTTGATGTTCTAGTAATGCCATTTCTACTAAAGGCATTGCCTTACCGTAGCGAAACCAAGGAATACCAGGCCAAAGATGATGGACAATATGATAGTTTTGATTCAACATCAATATCTGCAATAGTTGACCCTTAAATATGCGTGTGTTTTCCAAAGGATGCTGGGACTCTTGAGGAAAATGCACAGCCCATGCAACCGTCAGTTCAATTAATGCTCCAGCCACAAGCAGTGGGATAACCCATAACCAGAGAGCATCTTGCAGATGTCCTATCCAAGCCGCACCAATGACCACAGACAACTGCAACCCCACCGTTATTAGATGTTCAATTAATTGCGGACGTTTATTAGACCACAAACGGCGATTAATCATGAAAGAGTTGTCGTGTGTGAGACGCACCAATGTCCAGAGAGGTAACAACCAGCGCGGTTTTCTACCAATAACGTAGTCCGGGTCGTATTCTGGATGATTTGTAAACGCATGGTGCTGGGGGTGCAAGATACGGAACAAGGGGAACGTTGTACCCTCTAGAACTGCTGCAATGCGCCCAATCCAGTTGTTAACCGTGCGATTAGGATGCACTAAGCGGTGTACAGCTTCGTGATTAACTGTATACAGAGCATACAAACATAACAAGTTAATTGCTGCTGAGGCTTGAAGAGGCAAATATCCCAAAACATAGGCAATAATTGATGCTGAAAAGATGCTAATGGTAGCGAAAAATAGTAACAGGGTGAGATTACCAAAAGTGCTATTTGGTATTTGCATTAAAGAGTGGTCAATCTCACGCAACTTCTGATTCACTAACTTACTTTCCACGTATGCCTCACTAACTAAATGCACTGTAATGAGAGCAAGAGTTTTCTGCTCTTGCTCTTAGGAATTACAACTGTCTATGCAAACACTGGTGTCAGAGATTGACCTTGCAGATGCTGGCGAATTCGAGATTTATTTTTGTCGTTGACTTGTAAATAGTCATTCTGCAAAAACCATTCAATGGCATTAATTGCAGCTTGTTGAACACTGCTTTTAGGTTCAAACCCCAACTCATTTTTAGCTTTGCTGGTGTCGAGGTAATAGTAAAGGCTGGAGAACTTGACCATCGGTGCGGTATAAAGCGGATGCTGGTTGGTGATGTGGTCAGAAATAAATTCCAGAATTTGAGCTAGCTTTACAGCGCCTGCCTGAGGTAGTTTCAGTTTGGGGGCTGGAACTCCAGAAATTGCTTCTAAAGCCGAGAACAAATCGACGACAGAAAGATTTTCATGTCCTAACATATAGCGATCGCCTACTTTCCCTTTCTTAGCTGCTAGGATGTGACCATAAGCAACATCATCAACATCGATAAAGTTAGCACCGCCATCAATGTATCCTGGTATCCGACGGGCCAGAAAGTCTAGAATTAGCTTGCCAACGGGATTTGGCTTGATATCTCTTGCGCCTAACGGTGCAGAAGGCATCACAACAACAATTGGTAATCCTTGCGCTGCAAATCGATAAGCTTCAAACTCCGCAGAATATTTTGATTGCTCGTACTCCATCGACATATCCCACAAATTGAAATTGTGATTTTCTGTGGTGGGGGTGTCCTTTCCGTAACTACCAATTGTAGAGATGGTGCTGGTGTAAATTACTTTCTCTACATCCTGTTTCAGTGCAGCAGAAAAAACATTTTTTGATCCCTCAACATTAACCCAGTCAAACAGGTGGCGGTCTTTACGAGGAACCCAAAAAGCTACCATTGCAGCACCGTGATAAACAGAATTGCAGCCCTGCATTGCTCGTGCTACCGAATCATAATCAGTAATATCCCCGTAGGCAATTTCAATATCCAGCTTCTCCAAATTTCTCAGATCCGAACCCTTTCTGACTAATGCTTTGACTTGTTGACCATCTTCTTGAAGTTGACGAACAATCGCAGAGCCTACAAAACCTGTAGCACCAGTGACTAAAGCTTTCATGATTTATTCCTCCAATTATTGAGTTAGAAAAGTGAAAAAACTATTGTTCTTAGTGACCGAAAGGACAGCCAGACTTTTTGCTAGATGCAAACTGTTGCCAGGGATCTGGCTGCGAAAAGAAGTTGGGCTTTAGCTCAACATTTTCATAGTTGCGGTGGAAAACTGGAGTCGTCGAGCCGGATATGGGAGGTACAATCCATCCCCAGTCGGCGTAGGTAGTTCTTCCCGCAAGTGCTTCGCTCTTTTCAAATTGCACGAAGCGACGAGTTTCACTGTGGTGGTCAACCATAGTCACGCCAGCACGTCGGAACGAGTATAGAACCGCAACATTTAACTCAACTATGGCGCGGTCTCGCCATAAGGTATGGTCGTAGCGAGTATCTAGACCCATTCGCTTGGCCACAATGGGCAATAAATTGTAGCGGTTCTCGTCAGCAAAGTTGCGAGCAGCTACTTCTGTACCCATGTACCAGCCATTAAAGGGCGCGGCTGTGTACTGAACCCCGCCAATCTCCAACATCATGTTGCAAATTGCTGGTAAAGCGTGCCATTTGAGACCAAGTTCTGCAAACCAAGAGTAGTCAGGGTGCTGGATTGGCACTTCTAGCACTGCATCATGGGGTAACTCAAACAGCCTTGGACGCTGATTTGGCATTTGAATCACGATCGGCAGGATGTCAAAGGGAGTACCTTCGCTTCCTTTCCAGCCCATTCGCTGCACAAGCTCTGTAAACTCGACATACCTCGGGTCGCCCACAACCGAACCATCCGTTTGCCGATACCCTGCGTAGCGAACGATTTGCTCATTCCAAATACGGATTCCAGCTTGGCCTGGTTCTTGCGGTGCAAAGATGGTAGCAAGGGATTTGATGCGACCGCCGTTAGTGGATAACCGCAGATGTTCAACCATAGCCTCGAATACTTCTTCGGCTTGATTCAAGCTGCGGCGATCGCGAACTTCTAGTGAGTTCCAGTAGCTACGTCCCACGCATCGGGTGCTATTACGCCATGCCAATTTGGCTCCGTAAGCTAGTTCATCAAAGCTTTGCCAATAAGTTCCAGTTTGTTCTACCTCGCTTTCTATTTCCGCAAATCGATTTAAGTAGGATTCCTGAATTACTTGTTCTTCCTGCAACAATGCCAGAAAAGCTTTGGCATCAGATAAAATGGTGTTATATGTATTCAAACCGTGTTGCAAGGCTAGGTTGTTGATTAGCATACTATGTCAACATTCACATTTAGCAAGTTGGGCACGGTCTTTCTTAGCTTTTTTACCAGAGCAGACTTTTGTTTCATTAGCCCAGTATTCGAGGCTATGGGTTAAAGCCGTTTCCAAATTGGGCAGTGGTGCTATGCCAAAGCCAGTTTCCATCTCTTGTAATGAGGTGGGGAAAGGTTCCTCATTACACAAATAGGGCGCGACTTGAGCAAACCAGTCAAAACCTTTTTTGACGGATTTTGGTAACTCTGACATAAAGGCAGGACGGATCAGACGATCTACAATGTCAGGGCTGACCATGCGTGGTATGTTAATCTCTATACCTTGAGTTTTGCCAAATTCTGCAATTAAATCTGCTATTTGGCGTACTGTTAAAGCTTTATTTCCAGAGGTGATCCAATATTCGCTTGCTACGCAGTCATGCTCAAGTATTGCTGCAACGGCGTTAGCAACAACATCTTGAGGAATAAAATCTATATATGCGTGCGGTAGCATGGGCAGGATAGGCAAAAAACCTCTAAAAAGCGAACTTATGATGTTATAAATGCCCTGAAAACGTGCAATTTCACCTGATGTAGAATCGCCAATTACAATGGAGGGACGAATAATTGCGTGGGGCAGTCCACTCTCTCTAACTAACCGTTCTCCTTCTCGTTTTGAGATAGTGTATGTATGCTCTGAAGGCGCATCTTTGCGTTGGTGAGGACGGATAAAAGCTGTGCTGATATAGTAAAAGGGAACTTGTGCGATCGCTGCCAATTCCAGCATATTTTCCAAGCCGCGTACGTTTGTGCGATGAATCAATTCATCTGATTCACCAAAATCAGTTACCGCCGCTGAATGCACAATACAGTCAATGCACTTTGCTATATCTTTTAGCTGTGTCTGACTAAGACCAAGCTGAGGCAATGAAATGTCACAAGGAATGGTAGTGACACCTGAATTCGTGATTGGCTTCCTGTAGGTTAGACAAATAATCGAATGTGCATTCATTCGAGCTAATAAAGCTTGACCAACTACTCCTGATGCACCAGTCAGTAGGATTGTTTTCTTGTGAGAAAACGGATTTATGTACACTATTTTACCCCTTGAATACAAGTGAATATGCAGTTAACTGTTGTTCATCTCAATGGTGAAAAACACTAAATAATAGCTATTTAGACAAGTAGTTAACTACTTGTTTTCCTCGGTTTAAATTCACTGGCAAAGCAGGATTATTATTTGATAAGGATAGATTCTGGTTGATATCCTGCATCTGCTGCAACAGAAAATCTACTTCAGTCTCAAGCTGGCAAAACTTTAATTGTTGCTCCAATGGATATAAAAATCGTTTTGGCTCCATAAATGTGAAATAACAAGAATATGAGGAAGATTTTTTTGCTCTTTGTTACTCCAAAAACTATTGCAGATATTTTTTATTTCATCTTGTTTCACTTGCACTGCTCCTTTAAGATTTCTTGTTAATTCTCTACAGTACTTATAGGTGGTATTTCGGAAAAATATAGAAAATTTTTGCTCGCCTCCCTTTTTTAATTTTTTTTTACAAGTTGAATTGTTACCTTCTAGTTATTTATACGGTTCATCCCAAAAAATTATGCAAGCAGCTATAAGCTTTTACAAAACTTCATATCAAAAACACTTTTATCCAGCAATTTCATCTTGATTTCATCTTGATATGATATGTCAGTTTTACGCTACACCTATCCAACTTTAAAATAAGGTTTTGCAAAAAATTTCATCTTGATTTCATCTTTGTATGATATAGGAGTCTTACCTGCTATCTTTAAAGTGAAAGTTGGCAAAGTATTTCATCTTAATTTCATTTCCGTGTGAGAACTTGGTTATAGGGTTCTCTCTTTAGCTGTGGACGACAAACACAACATATATATATGCGGTAACGATGGCTAATTTTAATGAAGCGATTGAACGAATGAGTACGGGTTTGCAGCAAAAGTCCTACTTTCTCAACGAGATAGAGGAGAACCGTTGTTTACTATGAAGGAGGTCACGTCATTGTAGGAGCCTTAATGCCTGGGGCTGGCAAAGTGGAGAAAATTTCTATTGTTCCTTGTGGCGTAAGAGCTTTGGGTTATACCTTACAACTATCAGAAGGCAACTACTTCTTGATAGCAGAAGATGAAATTTGCGCTTGAATTGCCACGCTGCTTCTAGGACATTCTGCTGAGGAGGCTTTTATAAGATTTCTATAGGATCTGTCAAATATTTTTGTTCTGGTGTTTTTTCCAACTTACAGTTACTAATTCGAGAAAAAATGAAGGATTTTTTTACTGCACTTGCTATCACTTCAACTCTTGTTCTCACTCAAGCTTGCGCCTCACAAGTAAAATCTGGTGAGACACCAAACTCTAATGCTACGACTGTGAGTAATGCGAATCCTCATGCAGGTCACAAGATGGGTAATTCCCAGACACCAAAAGCTGAGAAAAATCCTCACAGTAGTCACAATATAGAGAATTCCCATGACGAACATTCTGGTTATTCCAAGTTAGAACCTGCGAACGCTACTGCAAAACTGACAGTTGCTGACAAAATCACTCTTAACACTCCTGTACCTATAGTGATTGAAGTGCAAGACAACAATGGTAAAGCAATTGCTAATTTTGATCAATTCCAAGAAAAATTAATGCATCTAATTGTTGTCAGTGATGACCTTCAATCTTTTAATCATATTCATCCTACATATAAAGGAAATGGACGCTTTGAAGTCCAAGCAAATTTTCCCCATCCAGGCAATTATAGTCTTTTCAGCGATTACAAAGTAGCAGGAAAAGCAGAACAAGTTTCGGTGTTAAAAGCAGAAGTTCCAGGTAACAGTCCAACTGCACCCAAGATTGATTTAGCTACTACAAAGACTTTTTATAATACTAAGGCTAATCTCAAGTTATCTCAACCCATAATCAAAACTGGACAAGAAGTTCACTTAATTTTCAACTTACAAGATGCAGCTAGCAACCAACCGCTGAAAGATTTAAAACCTTATTTAGGAGAAAGAGGACATTTAGTCATCCTTAAACAGTCATCGCCGTTAACGCAAGCAGACTATATTCATGCTCATGCTATGAAAAATACTCCAGCTGCTGAGGTTCATTTTATAACTAGTTTCCCGAAACCAGGAAAATATAAAATGTGGGGACAATTTAATCGAAATGAGAGAATTATTACTGCTGATTTTTGGGTAGACGTACAATAGTTATCTCAAATTTTATCCTAATGCTCACATACTAAGGTTTAATCGTCTAAATTTATGGTTCAATAGTCATTTTAGGCTTTTTAGTTGTGCCACTGTTGTATGGCTTAAAGCCTAAATTTGTATTATTAATTAAGTGAAAGTGTCTAATCAGATTTTTTAAAAAAATCTAACTTAATAAGCAAATAAACTGTAAAATTTCATCTTAATTTCATTTTATTCATCTATAATAAATATTAAGAACATGCTCCTCATGTTTCACAAACCTGATGGGCTTATAGTTGTACTATAAGCCTATTTTTTTATTGCATATGGCAGTAAAGCAATTTATTTCATATTAATTTTATCCGGAGTTTTTATAATAATATTTATACCAAATTGATACAGGTTGTATTCTTTAAAAAAGAGCAAAAATCACTGTAGCCAAAGCTTTGGTAAGTTTCTTCTCTACGAGACGCTTTGCTCAGAATGACAATCAAAGACAATTTGGTATTGTAACGCATGCAAGTATGCTGGAAGTTTACGTGCGTATTAGACCCAAAGGAGGTGGCACAGAAGAACGTTCCAGTTTTGGTGATACTACAGTGCGTGTAAAAGTTAACTTCTGCTTTGCAATCTTAAATTTCTTTTTTCAACTTGGTTATTTCATCTTAATTTCATAGTGACCTGTCAAACTGGTTTTGTAAAGGTTAATTCGCTGAGAATAAATCTGCAATCTAGTTTAGATAGTTTGTTAATTTAACAGTCAAGATGAAGAGAACATTGATTTATGCTGCTGTATGTAGTCTGGCTACCACAGCTTTTATTTCTCCTAACTATGCAAATGCGAAAATAGATAATAATAAGGTTGCTAGTATTGAAAATAATATCCAATCTACTCCTGCTGGTTGGCAATTCGTTAAATTGGCCTTCCAGTTACACGTTCCCAAAAAGGGTAAGGCTCTTTCGCACCTAATTATTGATGTTCCATCCACAGTAGCTGTAAGTAATGATATTGATGTCTTGGATGATAAAGGTCAAAAAATAAAAATTAATATTTCTTTAAATAGTAGAAGAATTATTATAGATTTTCCTGAACCAGTTACTTCTAACACTACTAATTTGCTAATAAATCTTAACAAAGTATATCAATCAACTCTTGGTTCTACTTCTATCTTTCATCTTTCGGTTAAAGTCATTGGTAGTGACGTAGAAATTCCTGTAGGTGTAGCTCAATCTTCCACACTTTAATTTATTCGTAGATTTTAACGATAATTGCTGAAATTTCATCTTGATTTCATTATGACTTGTCATGCTAGTAGATAGAGGTAGCATACCTCTTTTGCAAAAACACCGACGATTTGAACTTGATAAGGGTAAGCTAACTACCTACTTCTCCTGATTAACGGCTGTATCAAGGGGTAGTTAAATATGGCTTTGCCAAGTTTTGATCTATCTATTAAGAGCAGATTCACTCACAATGCATGAACTTGCACTTTAACTAACGTGTTTAATTATTTTGGAGATAAATATGAAGAGGTCATTGATTTACGCGATTGTATTAACTCTGAATAGCACAGCTATTATTGCTCCTAGCTATGCAAATGCTGGAACAGATGATGGTAGGGTTCCCCATATTGATGGAAATTCACAATTCCCTCCCACACGCTGGGGAATTTTTAGACATACTTTCCGTTTACACGTTCCCCAAAATAGCAAAGCTGTTACCCAACTACTTGTCAAAGTTCCAGACAATGTAACTATAAGTAAGAACATTCAGGATATCGATGTCGTGGATGAAAAGGGGCAGAAAATTAACACTAATGTATCTGTAAATGGTAAAACAATACTACTAGCTTTCGCCGAACCAATTGCTCCTAACACTAAGTTGGAGATTGACCTTAAAAAAATAAAAAGACGCAATCTTGGTAATGGTTCTGTCTACAGCTTCTCAGCTAGAGAGGTTGGCATTGATGCAGAAATTCCTATAGGTGTTGCTTGGTTTCGTACTTACTAATACAACCTTTTTTTACTGAAAAACTATGGGATTTCATTGAGATTTCATTTGTGAATGTCAAACTGATAATAGAAAGTAAATTGAACTAACTTTTAAGGATAATCAAAATGAAAAGTTTGATTTATGCTGTTGCATTCACACTGGCATTTACATCTTCAGTTGATGCTGTTTTTGCTAGCGGAAAACCAGGTGATTTTAGCGCTTCCCATTTGATGAAAAGTGCTGCCACTCCTAATCATACTTATGCCACAGATGCTACTCATAAATTTGAAGTTCATGTACAGGGTAAACCTCTGACAGGACTTACAATTAATTTGCCTGAAGGAGTGAAAATTGATAGAGGAATTGAGGTCAAAAATCAATCAGGACAAAAAATTCCCACGACAGTTTCTATGAATGGACAAAAAGCTACTGTAGCTTTTTCACAACCAATAGACCCTGAAACAAAGCTCTCAATTTTAATGAGAGGAGTCAATACTCCAATGTATGAATCAGGCTCTGGCGAAACTTGGCAGTATCAAGTCTATGCTAATAAAGTTGGATTCACGCAAGAAATCCCACTTGGTCTAGCTCTGGTTCAGACTTATCCTTGATTCGCTAGATAAAACTACTGTCTATAAATTTAGCCGCAGATGTCAAGCCAATAAATAACAACTTCAAGGAGTTATTTATTGAATAAATATTGGGATCAAAAAGCTAATTTATGTTAGTACAGTCTTTACCTTGGCAGATGTCTCTTTATCTCGGCTATCCTTGCAGTAAAACGCAATGCTAAAACTTCCATAGATAATACTGTCTAAATTGACCAAAGATAACTAAATGAAAATGAGTGTGATGCCTGCGGCGAGCGTAGCTATCGCGCTCATTTTCATCTTAGGATAACGCACCGTCTGTTATGGAAAGAAGAAGTACTGTTTGTCTTTTGACTCTCTTATTTACGTTGCAGTGCGAAAAAAAGTACTATAATTTCACTGACAGTACCCGCAAGCATTCCATACGCTGCTGAAGTCGCTCCGCTATGTCTAGTAAAAATCAGACTTCCACATACTATCAGAGTGAAAGCTGCGGCAACTAATGTTGCAAGATTAATGAACCAGTTCTTTGCTCGGTGAATCAGCAGCCCTTGAAACGTATTTTGCAGTGCTAGGAGCAGGGGAAAAAATGACAGTATTTGTACAACTGGACGAGCTGCTTGCACAAGAGATGGATTATTTCCCAAAAACTGGCCAAGTAATAACAATCCTTTGTCCGTAAACCCAAGAAAAATTGGTATTACAGTAAAGCCCAAACCGACAAGAACCACAAAAGCAACAAGTGTCCGCCTGGAAGTTTCTTCATAAGTAGAAATTACCACTTGTTGAATCATGCGTGTACCGTTAGCGATTGAAAGAAGTAGTCCCCAAGCAGCAGGCCACACAGCAAGTGCAAGACTACCATCGAATGAGCGAGCAATGAGACTTAAGAGTATTGCCCTTGCACCCCAAACAATAAGCATTGTTGAGGCTAAAGGAAGATAGTAAAATGTGACTCCTGGAAAAGTTTTAGGCAGTTTCTTAGTTTCAGAATTTACTTGCTGGTTGAGAATAGAAATAGCGCCAAGATGCAAACAAAACCATGTTACCAGTACTGCTTCAATAAGTATGCCTCCCATCATGGTGATACCTGCAAGAAATGCCCCGTTACTTCTAAGACTAACCCCCACTGCCAGCGCTACAATTACCCAAGTTAATCGTGCAACACCTGCCCATCCTACAGCTACGCTCTTTTGAGCGCGGATAAGCAGTCCCTGAAAGAATCGTCGCCAAGCAATAACGAAAGGCCACAGGAACATCAAAAGAAAAGCAGTTCTCCCTTGCGCTGCAATAAATGGGCTAACGCCAAATACCTCTAAAAGAAGCCAGTTATACAAAGGCTCCCAAGTAAGTAAAAGGAAGATACCACTGAGAGAAAGTCCCGCAATCACCGTAAATTGCCAAAGTGCGCGGCGAGATTTGACTTGCCCTCCAAGAGCGGTTGAGGCATGAAGAATCATGATAATGGGGCTTTCTAGAAATACGGCAACCCCTTTGACTACCCCAACTCCGGCTAATGTCTCTTGCGGAAAGGCCAAGCGACTGAGTGCAGCAGTCTGAAGTGGATCGCCGAGAGTCATTGCCACATCAGTTAAGGAAAGAGGTATGAACTGAGCAAGTAACATCAATAGCGATCGCTGGGAGGCTGTTTTATTAACTTCCTGTTCCTGCTGGGGTGAGGTGTTCATGAAATTTTTGAGCATTATTAATAAGCCACTAAAAATACACAGGAGTCAGTGAGGCGATCGCATTATCAAGATGCTCTCCTTGTTTGAGGGTAAATCCATAACGGTCAAGCCAATCAAAATCGTAGACTGTCTCAAGATATCTATCCCCTCCGTCTGGATTGATCATTAGAACCCGCGCACCAGCACCAAGAGAGCGCGCCAGATGCAAGCCACCAGCTACAATTGCCCCTGTTGATGCACCAAGAAGCAATCCTTCACGACGTGCGAGTGCATGACATACCGAGTAAGCAAGCGCCTCTGGTACCACGTAAGCGCGATTAAGCAGCGAAAGCTCCAGATTAGGTGGAAAGAACGATAATCCAACACCCGTCATCTTGTATGGTTTTGCTGGCGTTCCCATAATGACTGAACCCTCAACATCAACGCCAACAATGCGTATTTCTGGAAATCGCGGTAGAAGATAACGAGCGATTCCCATTATTTGTCCCGCAGTGCTAACACCAACCACGACAGCATCAAGATCGGAGGAAAAGTGAGCTTCAATCTCACGCGCAGTGTAGTGTGAGTGGGCCTCAGTATTTAGAGGATTCAAGTGTTGACATGGATACCAAGCATGAGGAATGGTTGCGGCAAGCTCACGCGCTCGTTTCATTCTTGCCTTCTGCATAGAGCCTGATTCGTCTGCTTCATGTAGCGGTACATCCACAAGTTCAGCACCGTATGCTTTCAGCATTCGTCTAAACGGTGGAGCAGTTTTTGCATCGACGACAATAATCACTCGATACCCTCGGACTGCTCCTACCATAGCAAGACCAACGCCGAAATTTCCTGAGCTTGACTCGATAATCGTACCACCAGGTACAAGAAGCCCTTCTTCCTCCGCACGGGTAACGAGGTAGACTGCATTTTTCTCCTTAATAGAACCTCCGGGATTGCAGCTCTCTAACTTCAAGAAACATTCTGAGACAACACATACAGGGGAAATATTTCTAAGTTTTACAATTGGTACATTTCCTATTGCCTGGGTAACATCAGCGGCAGTAATCTTTTTCCATTTACTATGATTGTTCCATTGACAGTTAGAAACGTTCTCGAATGATGAAGATTTTGCAAGCTGATTCATATTTACCATCCCAAAAATTCAAAAATTAGTAAGAATTATCATGGCTACATGAACTTGCTCATTTGATCGGGTTTTTATTTGCAATATCACTACTACATTGTTTGATTGACAATACGAATTGTAGTGACTATTGCTTGTATAGCTTATCACCACCTAAATCTGTTTCAATTTGACCAAAAGTAAATATCAATTAGGTCTAATCGATAACTACCTGAGCAAGCCTTTAAGTCATGTCCACAAAAATATTGATATCCCTTATGGAATCGACCTATTTTTTATCTTGGAGGAGAAATATGAAATCAAGATGAAATTTTTTATTTGGTCTTTAATATTTCCCAAAAATCAGTAGTGATATTTCCTTTTTGTCATATAAATAAATTTAGTCTTGTATAAAAATTTAACAAAAAAATTGTTATTAAATACCTATAAATCATTTACAAGTGACTATGATATGTCTTGCATAACATCTAAATAAAGTTAGAGTTAAAAGACTAAATTTATTTGTACATCAACTAATTAATGGCAACAAATTTCATAAATGCTGTCGAACTAGTTGAAATTTCATCTTGATTTCATATTTACGTGTCAAAATTATTATTGACTCAATAGATATCTTGCAAAACTTAGTTTCTATAACTCCTCAAACTAAGTTCACACCCTATTTTGGCAAGTTGGTCTACTGAGTCTTTTCTATTTAATTATGTATCGCTAAGATACTAGACTACTGTTAGGTTTTGTATAGCTTAATTCTAATTATTAAGAATTTCATCCTAATTTCATAAACTTCTGTCAACCTATTTATAGGGGTATTCCTGTTGCAAACTATGCTTACATCACAAGTTTACAATGAATCTTTAACTACTCAATTTGATATGAGGGTGCTGCTAGTCGAAGATGAGCCGGATTTAGGGGCTGCTATCAAGCGCACCTTAAATCAACAAAAGTACTTAGTTGATTGGGTAATGGATGGTAATGAAGCATGGGCTTACTTAGAAAATAGCTCGGCACAATATACAGTAGCAATTCTTGATTGGATGCTTCCAGGAATTACTGGTTTAGAATTGTGCAAAAGACTGCGTTACAAAGTAAATCCTCTTCCTATCCTGATGCTAACTGCTAGAGATAGAATGGAAGATAAAGTAGCCGGACTAGATGCTGGTGCTGACGATTACCTAGTAAAGCCCTTTAGCATGGTAGAACTACTGGCACGATTGCGGGCTTTGCAGCGTCGCTCTCCGCATTTCCAACCTCAACAATTGACTGTTGGTAACTTGACTCTAGATTATGGCAACAGCACAGTTGTAAGACAACATACTACGGGTGAACAGCAAAGGATTCCTTTAACTAATAAAGAGTTCCAACTGCTAGAGTATTTTATGAAGCATCCCAACCAAATTGTTACTACCGAACAAATTCGTAACCAGATTTGGGAAGTTAATGCGGAATCTAGTAGCAATGTAGTGGCGGCGCAAATACGTTTGTTACGTCGCAAACTCACCAATAGCGACTGTACTAACTCAATTGAAACTTTGCACGGTATGGGATATCGTCTTAATTTCACTAATGAATCACAATAAGCTGTTTCGGCTCACCCGTATTCGTTTGGCTCTATATTATGCCATTGTTATGGGTTTAATTTTAAGCCTATGTGCATTCGGTTTTTATCGAGCGGTGTTCCATGCCCATGTAGTGGCTTTAGACAGTGAAATCGAGTCTGTAGCGGGAACATTACACGACAGTATCGAACTAAAACTACAGTCACCTGGACGTTTGGAACCATTGGCACATCAGTTATTCCCAAATATAGATAAATGTGGAACTGGAGCTAGTAATTGTATTCAACAACAGCCACATTCTAAACGTCATCTACTTGGTATCGTTACTAAAACCAGCTATTATATACGTTTTTTTGATACTTCTGGAAAATTAATTGCTACTGCTGGTTATTATTCAGAAGGATTACCTGACGTTTTTAATCAAAAAACTTGGCAATTTCTCAAAGACAGCAAAGGCAAAGATTACCATCAAATTACTCTAGCACTGCATACCCAAAATTATCAAGATTGGGGATATATGCAAGTAGGACGAAGTCTACAAGAGTTTAATCATTACTTGGATAGTGTGAAATTAGTTTCGGTATTAGGGTTGTTAATTGCAATGATTATGATTGCTGGTGCTAGTTGGTGGCTATCAGGATTAGCTATGCAGCCAATTTATCAATCATATCGACAGATTCAACAGTTTACAGCAGATGCAGCACATGAATTACGAACGCCTTTAGCTGCAACAGGTGCAACGGTGGAATCGGCACTTTTAATGTCCCAAATAGATGAAGAAGAAACACGAGATATTTTGCAAACTATACAACGTCAAAATCAACGGCTAACTACTTTAGTTGTTGATTTATTAATGTTAGCACGTTTAGATAAACAGTCCCAAAAGTTACAACGTGAAAATTGTTGTATAAATGATATTGTTAGCGATTTAGTTGAGGAGTTTGAAGCGATGGCAAATGCCGCAGAGGTAAAGCTGACATCTTCAATACAAGTGCATCAACCTCTGAATATTATAGGTAATGCTGACCAGCTTTATCGCTTGTTTTCTAATTTAATTGTCAATGCAATTCAATACACACCCAGAGGAGGGGAGGTAACAGTTTTCTTAGATTGTAATGACTATAATGCTGTAATCAAAGTTCAAGATACAGGCATTGGTATCCCGAAACACGAACTGACTCGAATTTTTGATCGCTTTTATCGGGTGAATAGCGATCGCTCCCGTAGCACTGGCGGTTCTGGATTGGGATTAGCGATCGCGCAAGCAATTATTCAGTCACACCACGGCAGTATAGATGTGCAAAGTAACTTAGGTGAAGGTAGCACTTTCACTATTAAGCTACCTTTTAATATACCCCCACTTAAAACCGTTCGCTCTATTTACCCATTTAAAATGTTGTATCGTTAAAGATAGATGCTTACAAAAAACTTTTTAGTTCAGCTCTACCCTGATTATGGGTGTGAGTAGTTTTGAAGCAGTGAAATGGCTTCTGCATCTAGGAGGTAACTTATATTACTCCGTCTCGATTGAGATTTGTTCTGATGTACTCAATCATGCAAACGAATGCCACGTAACGACATTGCATTAAATGAAACAACAACTGTCGAAACGCTCATCAGTATGGCAGCTATTGCTGGTGTTAATAGAATGCCGAATGGGTAGCCAACTCCTGCCGCTAAGGGAATGGCAACAACGTTGTACCCAGCTGCCCATAACAAGTTCTGAGCCATTTTACTGTAGGTAGCTTTCGCAAGTTTAAGCGCGTAAGTTGCATCAAGCGGATCGCTTTTAACTAAGATTAGATCCGCAGATTCGATCGCAACATTGGTTCCGGCTCCGATCGCCAGTCCTAAATCTGACTCGGTTAAAGCAGGTGCATCATTGATGCCATCGCCCACAAAGGCGGTCGGCTTCTCAGCTTTGAGCCGATGAATTAGCGCAGCTTTATCCTGTGGTAAGACACGAGCATAGTAGCGATCGATCTGCAAATCCCCAGCAACGGCCTTGGCAACGGCTTCGGCATCGCCTGTAATCATTACCACCTGCACGTCCATTTTCTGTAATTTTACAACCGCTTCTCGTGCAGATGCCCGCACCTGATCTGCTAACCCGAATAGGGCGAGAACTTGCTTGTCGTCCATCAGGACGATTGCACTTTCACCACGAGATTCACGTTCTTGTAGTCCCTTTTGCAACGCTGGCGGAAACTGCAATTTCAACTCCTGAACCCATTCTGGTCTGCCAACCCGATAGCGCTGACCGTCTACTACGCCTTCAACGCCCTGACCGGGAACTGCTTTGAAGTCACTGGCTTTTGAAAGCTGAAGTTTGCGATGGCTGGCTTCTTCCACGATCGATTGTCCGAGGGGGTGTTCTGATAAAGATTCTAGGGAAGCAGAAATGCCCAAAGCTTTTAACTCATCTATACTATCTGTATAAATTCGTTGCACGCCAAAATGTCCTGTCGTCAATGTCCCTGTCTTATCAAATGCGATTGTTTTAATGCCTTTGGCTCGTTCAAACGCTTCTCGGTTTCTCACCAGGATGCCATTTTTAGCAGACATTGCAGTAGCATTGACCAGCACTAAGGGGACTGCTAACCCTAACGCATGAGGACAAGCAATCACTAATACAGTAACCGCACGACTAACGGCAAAGGCTAAATCATCTGGTTTAATAGATATCCAAACTACGAATGCTAGTGTAGCGATCCCGATCGCGATTAAAGTTAGCCAATAGGCAAGTCGATCGGCTAGTGATTGAAATTTACTTTTAGATGTCTGCGCTTCCTTAACCATACGCATAATCTGGCTCAGGGTTGTTTGATCTCCGGTGCGAGTGACCTTGACTGTCAAAGCACCTTCTCCATTGACCGCTCCGGCGATCGCTTCATCATTGGCTTTTTTAACCACTGGGCGCGACTCTCCCGTGAGAAAGGATTCATTGACATTGGAAGTACCCTCGACGATCTCACCATCGATCGGGACTTGTTCGCCAGGACGAATCAGAATTATATCGCCCTCAACTAATGCGCTTACTTGGACATCTTCGCTCCGCCCATTCGCCTGCTTGTGAGCGACAGAAGGCACTAACTTGGCAAGTTCTCCTAGCGCATTGCTAGCTCCCAGCACAGAAGCCATTTCCATCCAGTGACCGAGCAGCATGATATCGACTAAGGTTGCCAGTTCCCAGTAGAAAGAATCTCCCTTCAATCCGAAAGTCACTGCCACACTGTAGATAAACGCCACGGTGATGGCTAAAGCAACCAGAGTCATCATGCCAATTTTACTGCGGAGTTCGTAGTAGGCTCCCTTTAGAAAGACCCAACCACCATAGAAATAAACAATAGTTGAGAAAATGGGAATAACCCACTTCGCACCCGGAAATTGGATGGCTTGATAATTTAACCAAGTCTGAAATATTGGCGCAAAATAGAGAATGGGCAGCGTTAGCAAGAGGCAAATAAAGAAGCGTCGTTTGAAAATCTCTGGGCTGTGTCCAGCATGTTTATCGTGCCCCGCGTGTTGATTGCGTCCCCCTTGGTTGCCGTGTGGATCACTGTCATGCGGATTCTTTTTAACTTGCTTTCCGTGTTCATCGTGCCCAGCGTTTCCCGGCTTGGGCTGCGTTTGCTGATGATTATGGTGATCGTGGTTCACAAATGAATCCTCCTAGTTTGCTGCGATGTCTTGACTATCAGATTTTTATGATGATGAAACTAAGGCGAAATTTTCGAGAGTTAGTAAAGTTCTATGCCCCAAGACGCTTGGCAAGTCGGGCATATTGGTATGCTCACGCCATAAGATACAAATGGCAAGCGATACCTTTCCTGCGTAACGCTACGTGTAGCAAGATCCCCGTAGGGGTACGGTGAGCTTTCCTGTGGAACGCTGCGCGCTAAGCGAAGCCATGCCGCAGGCTTTACGCTAACGCAGAACTCAAATCAGCCTTCAGTCAGCATAATCTTGTCCAAAATCTTCGATTTTCACTGACTGCTGATGCCATCAGTGGTGCGTCCACTCATCTCACTGGGATGGATACGGTAGAGCGCCATAACCTCTGCACGACCCCAGGCATCAATCCAGGTGCGATTAATCGCGGGCGAAAGCGTTGGGTTTTGCGTTTTGACAAATTGCATCACGCGATCGATATCTTGCTGCTCTGTGATGTGTTCGGCTCGACCCGTCACAGTAACGCTGCGCCAATGCTGTAGGTTGTGGACATCTTCAACTTGCAAACAGACTTCTGGATTTACATCCATATACTTAGTCTTCATCCCCACCGTGGTGAAGATGTAAATATCTGGGTCGTCGAAATAATAATGCATAGGCACAACATAGGGATGTCCTTCAAGGGCACAACCTAAGTGCCCATGTCCTACCTTTTGCAAGAGATCATGGATCTCTTTTGTGCTCATTTCATCGATATCTAACATTACTGTTCTCCATCGCTGATTTCAGAATCATTGTTCGCCACTTAAACTCTCTGATACGAATGGCACTAAGAAAAGCCCAAAGACTTATGTAGCCTCGTTCCCAGCCTCAAAGCTGAAAACCAGTTGGGGCAAGGGGTGTATCTTAACTTAGTGCCATTCCTCTCTAATGCATAAAACCTTCCCCAATGCCAGAATGCGAGCGAGGGCGTTTGTATGCAACAGTTTTTACATACCCACTTTGACTGTAAAAAAACAATCTGAGGAACTTATGAGGAGATAAGAAAAGTTTGAGTTTTCGTCCAGGTATAAGCGAAGCACGAGTCCGTAAATGTCGCCCAAAAGCTTACTCCTTGATGACGAAACCCCAGCATGAATTACGCAAGCAATTGCAAACTGCTTAAGGGACTTCCAATTAAAAAAATAATCAATCGCTGTGTAGGCAGGGGAGCAGGGGGAAAAGAAGAATATCATCTGAATAAATTGGGTCATTTATTCTCTGGAAGTCCCTAAACCACTTGTGTTTCGACTTTTCAAGTGTGCCATTCGGCAGGGAGACAAAGCCTGTTAATTAATCGCACAGAAATATTTATACATTAGATTTTAGACTGGATAAGGGTTTCAGGTCGAAATTTGTGTAATTAATTTTGTCTTACTACTTGCATTGGTTTACGCAAAAATCTTTTGCTTACTGAGCCTTTGCCAAAGTATTGATCTTCGACGCATAGCTATTGTCCACAATCTCCATGTTCTTGCTCATATTTCGCAAACTTTTACTACAAAAATTACCAAGTTTAGACATCACTGTTTGTCTGATTTGTCAATACTTTCTACTAGACTGACACTCTAGAGCCTTCCGCAGAAAAAATACAGGCACACCCAGCAACTTTAGACTGATGCAAGGCTTCGGATGCAGCTTGATAAAGAGAATGCAAATCCGTTCCATCATCTGGATATTGAGCAATTCCAGCGCTAAATGTGATCCGAAATTGAGTCTGATCAGGAGCAACAAATTGTCTGTGGTGGAGCGTTGCTAATAATTGAGTGAGTCTTTGAATGCCATCTGCCTTAATCATGCTAGATAAGGCAACCACAAATTCATCGCTTTCCCAGCGAGCAATGACTGCATTTTGCCTAAAAGTCTGCCGGAGGAACTGTCCCCACTGACGCATCACCATATCGCCAGTATTGTACCCATGACGATCGTTGATCTCCTTGAAATTGTCTAAGTCCAGAACTGCTAGACAGAGCGGCTGATTCTGTTGATTTGCAAGTTGAAGATATTTGTTTAAGTCTTGAGTTGACTTACGGCGATTAGAGAGTTTGGTCAAATGATCAGTCTCAGCAGCATTTTGAAGGAGTTTGATCCGCTCCAGTCGATTGATGATGCGACTGACCAATTCTGGATTCACGATCGGCTTGCTCACAAAGTCATCTGCACCCACTGAAAACACTTGATTAATGATTGTGGCATCAGTATGCGCTATCAAAAAAATGATCGGCAAGTGACCCCAGTGCGAGTCGTTGCGGATAATCTGGCAAAGCTCAACACCGCTCAAATCAGGCATTTTCATATCTAGAATCAGCAAATCGGGTGAGCAGGATTCTAGCGTTTCCCAAAATCGTTGAGGATCATTCAGCGTTGTTACGCTCAATCCCCAGGGTTCTAGAAACCCCTTTAGAGTTGCGAGAATCTGGGGATCGTCATCGATGACCATCACCCGTTGCTTTGCTGCCTCTGCTCGTTGCGCCGCTTGAGCGACCGCTTTCAGCACATGAGCCGGGGGCAAGGGTTTGTGTAAAAAACCATGTCCGCCGAGTTGGGCAACTTCTAGGCGATCGGTTAATTGATCGTGACTGGTTAAAACGAGAACCGGCACAGCAGGAGTTTGATGACTGAGCTTTGCCAGCAGTCTTAAACTATCTGTTGTGGGATGAGTAATGTCGGGATCAAGTAGCACAACTGTAGGCGCATCCTGCTCAATTTTTGTTTCGGCTTCGGAAAGAGTCGTTGCGATCGCGCTCCGAAATCCCCAGTTCACAGCTTCATTCACCAACTGTTCCGCCAGTTGGCGATCGGCATCAATGATCAATAACAGAGGACGCTCATTCGCAAACACAGACTCTTCCTGCTCGCTCCGTTCTGTAGTTAAGTTATTCGATGCGCGATCGATTTCTTGACGCAGGGCAGTCACCAGTTCGCAAAGGCAGAGGGTTTGCTCCGATTTCAAGGATTCGTTGACGCGTAGCAGTTGTTCAATTTTTTCAGCGATTCGAGAGCCTTCGGACAATCCAAAGGTCGCAAGTGAGTCTGATAGGGTGTGAGCTTCCTGAGATGCCTGTTGTTGAATATCTGGACTCAGCATCTGTTGCATCAAAACGGCACTCGCTTGCTCTAGAATTCTGATCTGTTCATCTACTCTAGTTTTAAAGCGATCCCAAACTTTGGATAAGGCACTGAGGGTTTGTTGTTGAATCGGTTGAGTCCCCTGAGAAGACGTGAATTGATCCGTGCTGATTGAATCGGCGATCGCTTCCAACGGTTTAAGCCGATAACCCAGCCCATAAACCGTTTCAATCAAATCTGTGGGAGCGCCGACCCTCCTAAATTTCTGCCGTAGCCCTTTAATATGAGTTCTCACAGCATCTTCGCCAGGAGTCTCCTCATAGGCCCAGAGTTGATCCAAAATCACGCTGTAGGTAAAGACTCGACGACCATTCCGCAAAAAAAACTCTAGTATCGAAAACTCCTTGGGACTCAAGTATAGAGGTTGCCCTGCATAAGTGACTTCACGAGTTGCCGGATCAAACCGCAAACTACCCCACTCCAGCACAGATTGAAAAGCTGTTCCTCTGCGACGCAGCAAGGCTCGAATTCCAGCAATCAATACCTCATGATCGAACGGTTTCACCATGTAGGCATCAGCACCTGCATCTAGCCCGATTGCTTGGTCGTGGCTACTGCTTCGCCCAGTAACCAGTAGAATTGGCATTTGATAGCTGTGCGTTCTGATTCTACGACAGAGACTTATTCCGTCTAAATGAGGAAGCGTAATATCTATCAGTAATAAATCATAGTCATAAACGACAATCAGTTCCCAAGCAACCTCTCCATCTTTAGCGACTTCAACCGTGTAATTTTGGTTGCAGAGAATACAAGCAAGCATATCGGCATTTGCCTCATCATCTTCTACCACCAAAATTTTCATAGGGCTAACTCCTTTACAGGTTGAGCGCGGTAATCAGGGAGTCCGCATACTTCTATCTAAAAATAACGATAATTGGAGATGATGAAATCAAGATGAAATGAAGTGCTAATCGCCTAAAATCTAGAAAAATCTTTCTAAAGACATAAACCTTGAATCGCTCATAGGTTTCTCATAATCTGAGCGTAGCTTGAAAGATAGAGGAACTTGGTCATCCCCTAACCAAGCTGAATTTATGAATAAGAAGTTTTTAGTTTACAGCTTAGTCGGGCTACTCAGTAGTGGTGCTGCTGCCGGATTCGTCCTTGTCAACAGCAAACAGGCTCAGTCATTACCTGCATCAGGAAATCCTCAACAACCCAGATCAATCCAAGTCGATCAACATTTTATCGAAATGATGATCCCTCATCACCAAGATGCGATCGCAATGGCTGACCTGGCTTTGAGTCGCGCCAAACGCCCAGAAGTAAAAAAAATAGCTGAAGCAATTAAAAAAGAGCAAACTCTTGAAATTGAAGAGATGCGTACCTGGTACAAAAAGTGGTACGGCAAAGAAGTCCCTGCACATTCAATGACTGACATGGGCATGATGGGAAACCACCATAAACAAGGGCAGGGCACAGGCTCAGGCATGATGGGTCAAGGGCAAGGCATGATGGGTCAAGGGCAGGGCATGATGGGTCAAGGGCAGGGCATGATGAGCATGAAGACGGACATTGATGCGCTTAAGAAAGCCCCGGACTTTGACAAGGAATTTATACGGCAAATGATTCCTCATCATCAAATGGCGGTGAAGATGGCTCAGATGGCATCTGGGCGTGCTGTTCATCTAGAGATCCGCACTTTGGCTCAGTCAATCATCAAATCTCAAAATGCTGAAATCGCACAGATGCAAGGATGGCAGTAAGCCTGGAATCGATGATTGAGCTTGTTTAGCAGGGTAAGCGATCGTCAATCTGGGTAATACGGCTTAACAATTGTCGTAGGTCAGATATCTTCTAAAACTGGAGTCTGGTAATCGCGGATTTGGCGATCGCGTAGCCTCTCTAAAAGAGAATCGCAAGTCGTTCTATTCAGAATGAGGTCTTTATGCATCAACATGGTTCATCGAATCAGCCCCAGCCCGATCATCAGCAAACTCGTCTTAGTTTGCCAATTAAGCTTGTGCTGTATGTGTCAATCGGGATTATTGCATACTTCCTAATTACAGAACATCGGGCACATTTGGCGGGCTTCTTACCGTACTCTTTACTGTTCCTCTGTATATTCATGCATCTATTTATGCACGGAGGACATGGCGGACATGGGGGACATGGAGGTGGTGACGGCAGCAATAGCCGAGAAGGCGGTAATTCTGACTCTGCAAATCAATCTATTTCAAGGAGATCGAACCATGAAGGACATGAGTAACGTTCCTGCTTATGGGCTGTGGTGGTTAGTGATTATTAATTCTCTGATATTTATCATCTTTGCCTTTAGTTTCACCAAGCCGCGTAACCCTAGAGATTGGCGATCGTTCGGGGCATTCTCGGCGTTCATTGTGGCATTGTTCGCAGAAATGTATGGGTTTCCCTTAACGCTTTACTTATTCTCCGGCTGGCTGCAAACCCGCTATCCAGGACTGAACATTTTTTCCCATGATTCTGGGCATCTTTGGTGGACTCTGCTGGGGTGGAAGGGTGATCCTCATTTGAATCCGATTCACCTTTTGAGTAGCGTGTTGATTTTTGGTGGACTAATTTATTTAGGCAGTGCTTGGGAAGTTCTCTACAAAGCTCAACGAAGTCATACATTGGCGGTTTCAGGGCCATATTCAACCATTCGCCATCCGCAGTATGTCGGCTTCATTGTCATCATGTTGGGCTTTTTGCTGCAATGGCCCACTCTCTTGACATTGCTCATGTTCCCTATTTTGGTCACGATGTACATCCGATTAGCACACCAAGAAGAACGGGATGCCTTAGCAGAATTTGGTGACGAGTATGTTCGTTATGCCGCAGTAACTCCTGCATTTTTACCGTGGGGTCGTCGCAACACCCAAAGAAAACTATCTCATGCACAGGAGTCTCATCATGACCCATAGTATTCAGCATAGTGTAGGAAATCGTGTATGTAGTTATACAGTACCGATATTAAGTGTGCGATCGCTATTTCTTGCCACAGCGATTACTACAGGCATTGCTTATTTAGTTTGTGTTCTGTTCCTAATAGTGGCACCTCAAGCAACAATGGGATTCTTTAGCTATGTTCTTCACGCTAATCTGTCTGGGATTATCCGAAGCGTTACCTGGGGAAGCTTTATCGTCGGTCTTCTCGTTTGGTCTATGGGTATAGGTTTGTATGTAGCTTTGGTTGCTCGCCTTTACAACAAGCTTTCGGTGAGATAGAAAACAACAGTCTTCTTGCCGTTTTTTTAGAACCAGAAACTGTGATTATTTTTATGAAAGTTTTTCCTCTTCAAAGCTAAGTATTCATTTTAATAGGTAGGAAAATATGAGTGATCTAATTGTGATTGGCTTTCCAGATGAATTTAAGGCAGATGAAGTATTGCTTGATCTCAGAAAACTGGAGCGGGAATATTTGATCGATCTAGAAGATGCCGCGATCGTGGTCAGAAATAGACACGGCAAAGTCAAGGTTAAGCAGACTCAAGAACTTGTCGCTTCTGGTGCATTAAGTGGCGGCTTCTGGGGACTGTTAATCGGCTTGATCTTCCTTCATCCCATGCTAGCAATTTTTGGTGCAGCAGTGGGTGCCCTTTCCGGTGCATTAACGGATATCGGCATTGATGACAACTTCATTCAAGAACTAGGCAACACGATCGAACCTGGAACCTCTGCCATTTTTATCTTGGTGAGAAAGTCTACACCTGACAAGGTTTTGGAAGACTTGAGCAAATTTGAGGGAAAAGTCCTACGAACTTCATTATCCCACGAAGATGAGGCAAAACTTCAGGCAGCTCTTACGAAAACAGAAGCATGATAAGTCCTAGCTCCAAAAAATCTCGAAGTTAGCACTTATCACTCCCAAAGGTGATTCTATGTTCAGGAAGGAACACAAATGGAAGCACAATCCATAGCAACTCAGCCATCTAATTCACTTCCTCCAAGCCAGCGAGGGATTGAAACTCTCCCTGCACTAAATGCAGCTTTCCTGATTATCATTAGCCTTGTAATACTCTCAGGGATCGCTGCTGCAATTTATGCTTGCATTCCCAAGGGTCGGCGGCATTCATTCAACTTCAAACCGCATCATAAGGTTCCGTGTCACCGCTGTCAATATTTTAGCGGTAATCCCTATCTTAAGTGCGCTCTCCATCCAGTAACCGTACTGACCGAACAAGCAGTTGACTGTACAGATTACTGCCCGAACACTGAAGCGGAACTGGTTGAAAAGTGGAGAAAAGCATTGCTGATTGTCCAAAACGTTTTTCCTAACTCAACCACACAAAAATAAGGATTTGACATTATGAAACTCCAACTAAAAGTTCCTGGAATGACCTGTGGTGGTTGTGTAAACACCATCACTCAAGCGATTAGAACAGTTGATGCTAAAGCGATCGTTCAGGGCGATCCAAAAACCAAGATTGTATCAGTGGAAACTCAGGCCTCAGAAGCTGCCATCAAGGATGTAATTACGGCAGCTGGCTACCAAGTGGCGGGAGCAAAGTTCTGAACCGACAAGACAACCTCACTAATGTATTCATAAATGAGAGCGATATGCCTATTAAAACCACTCACCAATATCCCCTAGCCCGCCGAGATTTTCTTAGAGTGACTCGACTTGCAGCCGGATTTGTTATGGGAAGTGGAATTCAGAGCCTACTATCCAGTTGTTTGCCTCAATCTTCCACCACCGAAATGGCTAAGGGGAACACCGTAGCCCGTGGCCCGAATGCGAAATTCATTCCCGATATTGAAATCAACCTGAAGGCTGCACCGACAACGGTTCCAATCTTACCGGGACAAACAACCCAAGTTTGGTCTTACGCAGCAAAACTTGTCAAAGGCGACCCAAACAGCTTACAAAACAGCCACGTCCTATTGAGCTTTCTCTCAAAGGTATGAAATGGGTTCTCAATGGGCATCTCTTTGAAATGAATACCGCAACGCCACAGGAAACCGTAAAGCTAAATTCTATTGAACAGTGGGAGATTATCAATAAACTCAACCCTGGAGCCGTGATGGATGCGAAGGGCATGGCGCACCCTATCCATCTACACGGCGTGCAGTTTCAAGTCATTAGTCGGGAAGTGCTGCCAGAACTTGCCGCAGGATGGCAAACTGTCAAGGATGGCTACGTAGACGAGGGCTTGAAGGATACTGTAATGGTAATGCCGGGTGAGCGAGTGAAGCTGCTCATGAAATTTGAGAAATATAGCGGCTTATTTACATACCACTGCCATACCTTGGAGCATGAAGACGCTGGCATGATGAGGAATTATCGAGTCAAGGAATAACTGAGGCATCTATCAGACTAGTTAAAAGAGACTAATCTCTGTTATTAAAATTTATTTAAAGGAAAAAAATGAGTGACCTACCGGATTACCTGATTGTCGGCAGTGGTTTATCAGCATTGGTCTTTGGTGCTTTAATGGCCAACTCTGGTAAGACTGTGCAAATCCTCGAAGCCCATGAGCATCCGGGGGGCTTTGGTCATACGTTTACGATGGCTAAAAAATATACGTTTAATGCCCAATTTCACTATGTCTGGGACTGCGGTGAAGGACAAACCGTCAATCGGGTACTCAAAAAACTGGGCTTGGATGGGGAAGTGACCTTTGAGCGGTATGACCCAAATGGCTTTGATCACATGCGAATGCCTGAACATACGTTGGATATTCCCTCGGAGCCAGAGGAACTGATCCAGCGATTGTCTAATCTGTTTCCTGCTCATAGCGATCGCATTCGCCAATTCGTCAACGAAGTGGAAAAGACTGGTGCAGGCTTGAAAAAACTCGCTCCGCCGATCAAACCAATTGAACTACTCAGCCATGCAAGTGAAATATTCTGTACTGTCCAGCATCTCAACAGCACACTTCAGGATGTATTTGACAAGTTTCAGCTACCCCAAGCTGCCCAGACCCTATTAGCCCTGCAATGGCTTGATTTTTTACTGCCCCCAAATCAACTCTCGTTTTATGCCTGGGTCGCATTGTTCCGAGGCTATCAAGCAGGCGCATTTTACCCAACCCAGCATTTTGAGCATGTGATTAATTCATTGGTCAGTGTCATCGAATCGCATGGAGGACAGGTGTTACTCAACCATGAAGTCACGAATTTTAGAGTCACAGACAGAACGGTTACGGGAGTTCAGGCGATGGATCTCACCACCCATCAAACCCATGAATTTACGGGTGATACTGTGATTTGCAATATTGACCCCAAAAAAGCCGCCAAAATGATTGGTGAGGAAAAGTTCTCCAAAACTGTACGCCGAAAACTCAACTATGAATATTCGGCATCTAACTACATGGCTTATTGTGTCGTCAAAGATATCGACCTCCGAGACTATGGATTTGGCAAGTGGAATCTCTCGCATACTGGGCATCACGATCTAAATGAAGCCTTCGCGCAGATGTATGAGCGCAATGACTTTTCTAATCCTAGTTTTGCCATCACAACGCCCACTTTACTTACAGAAGCGGGTCGGGACTGCCCAGAGGACTGTCAAATTGTCGAATTCCTCACCGTTGCCAATTACGACTATTTCAAGCAATTACGGGAGAGCGATCGCAAAGCTTACAACCAGAAAAAACAAGAAATTTTAGATTCCATCCTCGATGTTGTGGAAAAAAACTATGTACCGAACTTTAGAAAACACATGGTTTTCCACATCACAGGTAGTCCTACTACCAATGAGCGTTTTTGCTGGTGTCCCAATGGAAATTCCTACGGCTCCAGTCTAACCCCACGCAATATGGGTCTAGGGCGACTGAATCACGAAACCTCCCTTAACCATTTTTATTTCTGCAATGCCTCATCGGGCTATCCGGGCTTTGCTCCCACATTTTGGACGGGGGCATTGCTCTACCAACGATTATCGGGCGACGTGATTTTAGGCAACGGCTAAACAGGCGATGTCTACGATGGTCACTGACTTGTGCCGAGCGCAGCCGAGGTAGCTTGCTGAAGTGCGGGCTACGCCTACGCACATTATCCATTTCATAAACTTAGAGGTCAACTATGAGAATCGCTGTTATTGGTGGCGGAGCTAGCGGCATGGCTACAGCTTACCTGCTTGATAAAGAAGGACATCATGTCACCGTGTTTGAGCGGCAACCCATGTTAGGAGGGCACATTCGGACACTCAACAAGAACGTGAAACCGAACCAAGCCGATTGCGATGAAATTTTGGAAAGCGGGGTGCTCGAATTTCCAACTGTTTTTTACAACTTCATCTCGCTGATGCAAGAGCTAGGGGTAGAACTAGAACCCGTGGATATTGGTTCAGCAATGTTTCTCAAAGATGGCAGCCACTTTCTATCAGCAGTCACCATCGAGAAAAACTTCGCAGGTATCCACGGGCTGATCGAACAGTTACGCCTTGATACCATCTATGTCCGTTCCGCTGGATTATGGCTGAGAACGCGATTTGCTAACTTGCAAAATTTGTCCAATCGTCCGCTGTCGGAATATTTGAAAGGCTCCGGTAGCCGCGATACCTGGCTGAAGTTGGTGGTTATGTATAGCTATTCAATGCCGTTTGAACTGATTGATGATTTTCCAGCAGAGTTGGCAATCCCTACTTTACGTGACTATCTCGCGGTCAACTGGGTCAGAGTTAAAGGCGGTGTGTATTCTTACATTGAAAAAATCCTGGCGCGATTTAAGGGTGAAATTGTGCTGAATGTAGAGATTGACCGTATTTCCAGAAGCTCGGATGTTGTCAAAATTGTGCGCTCGACGGGTGAAATTCAGGAGTTTGATAAAGTCGTGTTTGCTACACCCCCTGATCAAGTAATGGCGCTGTTAGCAGACCCAACCGATGCTGAAACCAAACGGTTTTCTGCCTGGAAAGCCAACCATGTAACAACCTTAGTTCATAGAGATATTTCCATGTACGCCCGCCAAGGCATTACACAACCCTCAGAATTTGATTACTTCCAAAAGCCAGATAGTCGCTGGGGCTATAACGGCTGCCTAAATCAGCTTTGCGGTATCTCGTCGCCACAGCATAATTTTTTATCATTCCAACTAGAGGAGTTGATTGCATCCGATCGCATCATTCACATTCAGAAACACCATACCCCGATGTATACCACTGAATCCTTTCGATACCGGGATGAAGTAGTTGCTACCAATGGAGAGAACAACACCTACCATGCCGGAGCCTACCTTGGGGATGGTTTACATGAAGGAGCAATCGGCTCTGCCTTTCGAGTCGCTCAACTGATTGGGTCAAGCCTTGACTCTAGCTCCTTGACCCAAAACAAGGAACTAAATTTTTATTGAAGTGAGTAACTATGCGTTTCTCAATTCTGCCGACTCCTGCCAATTCTGAAATTTCGATCCAACAAGTCCGGGCGGCTCATCAGGCGGAGCTAGACGCGATCGCGCGTTATTGTCGCCTAACGAATTACCTTGCAGCGGCTCAAATCTACCTGAAAGACAATTTTCTACTCAAGCAACCCTTAAAGTCGGAGCATATCAAAGACTGTCTGCTAGGACACTGGGGCACTTGCCCTGGCATTAACTTGATCTATGTTCACCTCAATTGCCTGATTCAGCACCATGACATCAGCCTTTTCCTCGTCGCAGAGGCAGGATACGGAACACCTGCAATGTTGGCAAACCTTTACCTAGAAAGGTCTATCCAGGCGTGTTATCCCGAACTGACTCTAGATGCTAATGGACTGGCAACCTTAATTCGCGGCTTTTCCTGTCCCTGTGGTTTTCTGAATCACGATTATGCAGGTGAAGAACTCGGTTATGCTCTCGCTGTTGCTTTTGGGGCAGTCATGGATAATCCTGACTTGATTGTGGCTTGCGTTATTAGCGATCAAGAAGCAGAAACAGGAGCGACAGCTAATGCCTGGGATAGCTACAAGTTGATCGATCCAGCAAAATCTGGCGCAGTGCTGCCGATCTTGCACCTCAATGGCGATAAGACTTCAACTCCCGCTATCTACGCTGCGATGAGTGATATTGAACTTCAGCAACGATTTACAGGCTACGGCTATCAAGTCCGAATTGTTGGCAGTCAGAAAAATCAGTTTGACAAAGATTCGGCGACTCAAAATGCGCTCGATCTAAATGCTGATCTTTATAGCTCACTCGATTGGGCATATCGAGAGATTTGCAGAATTCAGCAAGCGGCACGTTTAGGGCAAGCGATTACTCAACCCAAGTTTCCTTTATTGATTGTGCGATCGCCCAAAGACTGGACAGGCATCCAGGAAATTGATGGAGCGTCGATAGAGAAGTCTCATCGCTCTCACCCAATTCCTGCCAAAGATGTAAAGACCAATCCGCAACAGTTGCAGCTTCTAGAAGACTGGTTACGCTCTTATAAAATTGAAGAATTGTTTGACCAACAGGGTTGCCCGATTCGAGAGATTCTAAATCTTTGCCCCCAAGATAAGCAACGCATGGGCTGTCTTGCTCACATATCTGGCGAAGGTGTCTACAAGCCCCTAAATTTACCGAATATCTTTGACTTTGAAATTCCAATTCAAACAAAGTCCTGTTCACATGAAGAAGATCAATTCAGCAGTACAGAACAGATTGGAAAGTACATCAAAACAGTCATTGAGCAAAATCCACAAACGTTCCGTATTTTCTGCCTTGATCAGCTAGAGTCGAGCAATTTATCAGGCGTACTAGAAGTCAACCATCGCAATGATCATGGTTCGATTCAGTCTGATGATTTGCAGGTCAGTTTGAGAAAAGAACGGATGCTGGAGTTTTTCAGCCAGCACACTTGTCAAGGATGGCTTCAGGGCTATGTGCTTACAGGTCGGTACGGACTTTTTCTATCGTATGAAGCGTCTTTAAACAGCATTATCAGCATGATGAACCAGCACGCCAGGTTCTTGAAACTGTCCAAAACATTCCCGTGGCATTCGCGAAGCGTGGGCTTTGCCCAATCATCCGTCGCCTCTCTGAATTATTTAGCAGTTTCAACCCCGTGGCAGCAGGAATCCAGTGACTTTTCTCAGCAAAGCTCTAGTTTTATCAATGCTGTGCTGACGCAAAAAGCGGAAATCGTGCGAGTTTATCTACCGCCAGATGCCAACTGTTTGCTCACGACGATCGCGCACTGCTTAAACACGACCGATCAGATTAATCTCATCCTTACCAGTGCTGATCCGATGCCGCAATGGTTAACGATGGCTGAAGCGATCACGCACTGTCGGGCAGGTGCTTCAATTTGGCACTGGGCAAGCACCGATGAAGGCATCGATCCTGATGTAGTGCTAGTTGGAATTGGCGATCGTTCCACAGTTGAAGTCATGGCAGCCGCTCACATCTTGCGGGACGAAATGCCAGCACTGCGGGTGCGGGTGGTAAATGTCACCGACTTGCGAGTGTTGGAAGAAGACGCGGAAAATTCTCAGCATTTAGACAAAGAAATGTTTGAAGCATTGTTCACGCGCGATCGCCCACTCATTATCAACTTTCATGGCACTCTCACAGTTTTGGAACAGCTATTTTTTGGTCGTCCAAATCCTGACCGCTTTCAACTCAATGGCGATCGAGGCGAAGTCATCCCCTCGTTTGCTCAAAATCTGCGTCATGGCACTTCACGCTTTCATTTAATCATCCAGGCGATTCGATTGGCAGCCCCGCACAATCCCGTCGTTGCGGCACGAGCGAGTGAACGAGTGCATTACTACAGGCATATTTTAGCAGAGCGATATCGTTCGAGCCAGAAACTGGGGGGCGATCGGGCATCACCTAGCTTGTCGTAATGCTGCACCCGTGATGAGTTGGAAAAAGATTTAATTCGTTACTGTTCCAATCGCTCTTGAAATTTCACTTGTAAACTTCTACTTCTTACGTAACATGACAGTTACTACTGCGATCGCGCCCAAAACCCTTACAACAGAAGAACTGCAAAAGATTCATGCTTACGGTGATCCGCACCCCTGATCTGATCAATGTTGAACTAACGCTGATGCCCCTCATTGACCCCTCTGGGCAAATTGCTGATGTGTCAACTTTAGGCGATCGCATTGAGGTCTTAGTCAAAGATGGCAGATAGTTTTGCTCTGCATCAGCATTTGCTAACCCACAAACCGTATATGGTCGTTAAGCTGTTACGTATACAACTTGCATTATCAGGGCGCTCATGTTGCCCACCAATGATATTGAAAAAATATTAGTGCAAATTAAAGACGCAACAGCTTACGAGCAGTTTTGAGCCTCCAACCCAGCAGTAAGCCAGTTCCAACCAGTAAAATGCCAGCAAAACCATAAGGGACGTTTACCTGCCATGCAAACAGAACTCCCCCTAACATTGCTCCCCCAACTTGTCCGAGGCTATTGGCAGCATTTTGAATTCCTAACACTGTTCCCGTATGTTGACTGCCCCGTTTTGAGATCAAAGCAATTAAGTTTGGGGTGATCAATGCCATACCAAATGCCAATATACCGACCACTCCCAGCACAATGGGAAGTGAGCGCGCCATTAGCAGCAGAAAGATGCCGCTTCCCATGAGTGCAAATCCCAAAGCAACTTGGGCGATCGCACTCATATATCGAGTCAAAAAGCCCACGGCCATGATTTGAAAGACTGCCATCACTGAGCCACAAATCATGTATGCAAAGCCTGTTTGGATGGGACCGTATCCCAATTTTTCTTGAGCATATAGTGCAAAAACGGCTTCAAAGAGCGTGAGTCCAAACTGGGCGATCGTGGTTAAACCCAACAGCAGTAATAGTGGTTTACCAAGCTTTTTCCAATCTAGTCCTGGCTGATGAGCGAGTACAGTTGCTGATTTCGATGACAACGATTCTGGCAACCAACGGAAAGCGACTATCAGCGTTAAGAACATCAAAACCGCAGCTAGAAAAAAGGGAGGAGCATAGTTTTCAATTTTGAGATCGAAAAGACCAAAGGTAAAATGTAAGTCTTCACGAGTTGTCAAACCACCGAAAGCTGGACCTGCAATTGCTCCAAGACTCACTGCTGTACCAAGCCAAGCCATTCCCTTGGCGCGATCGCGCTCAGAAGTTAAATCAGAAACATAAGCCGTAGCCGCAGGCAGCATCGCCGAAGATAGAACCCCACCGAATGCCCGAACAACATACAGCATTGTCATTGAAGAGGCAAATCCAAATAGGAGTTGAGCGATCGCGGAACCAGCAATTCCGATCAAGATTAAGGGTCGTCTGCCAATTCGATCTGACAATTGCCCCCAAAACGGTGCTGTAATAAACTGAGCTAAGGCGTAAATACTGGTTAATAAGGTAATGTGGATGGCGATCGTTTCACGCGGAATACCTGCTGCATGGAGATGTTTGGCGTAGAAAGGAAGTACAGGCAGGCTTACTCCGAAGCCAATCATGACCACAAATAAGCAAACAAGAAGTAAGAATAGCCTTTTAATCATCTTTTACTCATCTTTTGCTGATAAAAAGTGCCTGTTCTGATGTACTTAATCATTAGACATCTCCAGAAATTAATTATGCGTTACCTGAAATTCTTGTAGAGATGCGAAATTTCGCGTCTCTTTCGGAGATGTCTATTAGTCATAGGAGGTGATTGAGTCATGTCTGGAGACCTCAATCACACTTATCTTCCGACTTTGTTGGAACTACTTGTTTTCAAGTATCTGCCTAATTGGGTTTGTAGATCGCTCAGGTGAACGCCAGTCAGATTTGGTAGCACAATGTTGGCAGATCCAATGCGCTCTACAGGTCCGAGTCCAATCGACCACATACCTGCGGCGATCGCTGCTTCAATTCCGGCGGAGGCATCTTCAACCACAACACAGTGGGCAGGGTCGAGTCCTAACCGAGTCGCGGCGTACAGAAATAGGTTGGGGGCTGGCTTGGGGTATTCGACGCTAGAATTTTGATGCTTCTCTCAGACACAAACCCTTACTCCTCCACTGTTATCGTGCTGCGATCGCTATCATTCAAACTCTAGAAATAAATTCTGAGAAAGTTATGAGGGTTGCATAAAGCATCAGGAGGGCATCCATCCAAACGCATGAGAAATATTAGAAATATTGTCAGTCACACAGAGCTAGACCATAGCGGCTTAGTGGAAGATGATGACTGGCTAGATGATGATACTGAAACTGACTAGAAATCATCATCAAAGTCTTCACCAGACCAAAAAGGTGATTCTAAACCCGCATATCTGTAACTTCATCTTTTTGTTGAGTAGCCTTCTCTTAGGTTGCCCTAGTCATCGCTTTCATCTGGTAATTTTTGTGATTTTTATAAGTTTGTTGGAGGACATTTTAGCTGAATAAATTCTCTATGTTTTTGTATATATTTTTATATTTTATGATACTTTAGGCAAACTAAATAAAATTTATTACTAATTTATATATCAACAAATGTTGGTTAATATTTAAGTTTTGTTGATTGGCTTTTTGAGGTAAAGGTTACATAATAAAACCAATCTATGTAAAACAGAGTAGTTAGATTTCATTGAATAATGAGTATTTATTGGCTCCATCATATAGCTAATTTTTAGGGCAAGGATATGAGCATTTTAGAATTGATGCAGGCATTGACATTTTTGCATAAGTATACTTTTGATTATTTATTCTGGAAGTATTCATAGAAGGATGTAGCCATTTTATGTGGTTTGCTGAGAACCTGTATAATCAACTAGTCTTATCGTTAAAGGTTGCTTATACTAAATGTTTTTTAACTATTACAAATCAATTCTTTTCTTCAAAATAAGGTTTAAAAATTTCGATTTACATCAACAAAGTGTATTTGCTTTGTAGAGGATTGTTATGTCTCAAAATAGAAACAGTAAGGGTAAAAAAGTCATGTCTGATGATAATACAACCAATAGTAATAATAGTAAATCTCAAAAGCGGCTAATAATTGTTACAGGTGATAAAGGTGGTGTGGGAAAAAGCACCTTTGCACGAGCGCTATTTCAACTGTACATTAATAAAAATTTACCCTGTGTTACTTATGAAGCTGACTTAAGAAATCCCCAGTTAGAAAGATATTTCAAAAAAGACTACCGACCGATAATCCGTTACATTGATATTTTCCATAGAGGTGGTGCTGACGATTTATTAATTAATTTAGATGAGAGTGATTGTCCTATTACACTATTAGACTTACCAGCACAATCTGGAGGTTTCTTTGAAAGTTATGTCAAAGAGCTTTCATTTTTTGAAGTGCTTAAGACCGATATTAATTGTCAAGTTACGATGGTTTCAGTGATTAGTAGGGTTCTTGATTCCATAAATGTTCTAGAAAAACTGCGCGAACTTTGTAAAGATCAAGTAAATTATGTTGTTGTCAAGAACTTATTTCATGGTGAAGAAGAAAAATTTGAGCGATATAATGACGCTTTTCTGCGTCAAAATATGCTTGCAGAAGGTCTGGTAGAACTTGTGATGCCAGATTTATTCTACAAATCCTACGACTTTATTGACCGCCATGCTCTGACATTTAATGAAGGTCAGACTCATAAAGGAACAAATATTGTGATTAAGTCGAGAATTAAATCTTGGCTTGCTGAGTTTGAAGCGCAAATTAAGCCAGCATTTAATTTATTTGGCTTTGATATACAACCAGATGATTGTTACTATCCAGCAGTTGTTGAAAAGTCTAAAGAGCTTAGAGAAAATGAAGAAAAAGAAAAAGCTAAAAACCAAGATTCAAATTTACAATCTCAAGAAATAGCTGCTTAACCCTGTTTTGTCAATCTAGGAAAAACCAATCCCTGAAAGCCTTTCGGAGCTTTACTTTTCAGCTTTTGGCTATACTTTTTAGTTTCTGCTAGAAAATAAAGGCTCAAAGCTTGATTTAATCAAAGTTTCAGAGTTTCGCTTCGATTATTATTTTCCGAAAGTGATAAAACAGGGTTAATTCAATAATTTGCTTAGTTTATTATGTTTAGAAAGCGTTTTATGATTACATCGGGTGATGCTCGTGTAGGTAAGTCTACAGCTTCTAGGCTATTGCTAGAGTTGTACTTGAAAAATAAACTCAATGTGCGTGTTTTCTACCACGGGCATCGCAATAAGCTATCGATGTATCAAACACAACGCTTTGAGATAAACCATTTGGGATTCTCTAGGGGTGATTCTGATAGGTTATTACTCGACTTAGAAATGTTTCCGAAAATTGAAGTGATTTTGACTGATATGCCAGGTCAAAACCTCCGAGAATTCAAGTTTTTTGATAGAGATGTTTCACTGATAGAAAATCTTAATTGTCTAGGATATCGTGTTACTTTCTTGCACCCGATATCACACCGTAAAGACTGTGTTGAAGATTATCTTCAGGATTTATATCAGCATTTTGGTAGTCAGGTTGATTATGTTGTTATCCAAAATCATTACTTTTGTAAGCGATTTCGATACTATGAGGGAAGTCAATTCCAAGCTGATATTAAAAGGTTAAACGGCTTGGAACTAGTTTTAGGTGGATTGCATAATGACTTTTACCAGTTGCTTGAGGATGCTAGTTTACCTTATACTCAACTGATTGAAACTAACTCTCCTTTTAATACTATTCAGCGTTCGATAGTATTCAACTGGATGGAGAATTTTCATAACTCTATTGTTTCTAATGGAATAGCTTCTAATTATCTAGGGTTGAGTACGAACTGTGCAGAATTAGTTTCTACGGGTGTAAGTAAACAAAGTCCTTCCAATTTTGATGTAACTGAAGATGTTGAATCTGAGAAATGGTAATTATTTGCTTTACCAAATTAACAGTGATATTTCAAATTGACTATTTAAACAACCTATGACCAATATTGCAAGAGTTGTTGAAAAAGTTGTTGCAGAATATTCTGAAGAAAAAAAAGCAGAGGTTACTGATTGGATACTTAAATTGGGTGTTCGACCTGATGACCCCTTGTTTAACCTATACGCGGAACTGGGTACAACTCAGTTTGCGTTGCAGCAACTACCAGGTAGGCTTGACTCCCTTGTGGTGGGTTGGACTGACATGGTAGACGATAAGCTTAATAGTGCTTCTAAAGTAGCTATACAGCAACAAAAGAGTGCGATCGCAGAAGCGGCGAAGGATTTAGTTAAGATGACTAAGCAAGCTGGTGGGGTTTTCCCTCACTTGGATGTAAGTAATTGGCGATTGGCACAAGTGGCGGGGGTATTGGGTTTTGTACTGGCATTAGGGACTGCAATTGGTGTTTTTACATACAAGACCATCGCTGGAAGTATAACTTTTCAGTCGGCGGCTTCTGGATCTGCCATCTTACAATCTGAAGATAAAAAGCTTTTAGATTGGGCTAAATCTAATGAAGGTAAGGTAGCGCGTAGTATTTATGTTAAAAACGCCGCTATCATTAAAACTTGCCGCCAGCAGAAAAAGTATTCAGGTGGCTGCATAATTGCAGTTGATTAATTTTTTAGGCAACCCAGCCTTTGTATCCCTTATTACTCGTTTTAGCTGTATCTTTTTGACTTTTTTGGTTTGTTTTGACTCTTGCGTGGGTTTCTTGAGTAACTTCTTCTTCGATTTTCATGTCTGTAAAGCTGAGGATTCCCAGGCGGATTGCTTCGCGGATAGCGTTTAACCTATCTTTGACTCCTAGCTTGATAAATGAATTATGTAGATATGACCTTACTGTACCTTCTGAAACATACATGACATTGGCAATTTCATTATTTTTCATGCCTCCGGCAGCTAATTGAAGAACTGTGATCTCTTTATTAGAGAAATCACTTAACAAATCTAGTGCATTTTTATCGGGTGTGTCATTTGACCTGAGACTATCAATCAAAATACGATTAATAGTTGGGTCAATCCATGATTCATTATTGTACGCAGCCATGACTGCTTCAACGAATCTTTCTCCTACTTCTTCTCTAACGCTATTTTTAGCGTAGTAGCAGTCTGCGCCATTACTAATTGCTGCGTTAATGGTATCTCTGCTGCTATTTGCAGTCATAACCACAATTCTAATTGATGCGTGTTTAGATTTAATTGTGCTTATTACATCAATGCCATCGATATCCGGTAAATCAATATTTATAATTACGATATCTGGCTTTTCTTTGTCAACAATTTCTATTCCTTGTTTTCCGTATTTGGCAACGCCACATACTTGGATTGCACCAGTTTCAGATAATATTGTTGCCGCGCCAATCCTAGATATGTTCTCATTTTCAATGATGACAACATTAATAGGTTTCATATTATATGCTTTTTTGGTTTGGTATTGGTATTGTCCCTGATAATAATACTTATAACACTTACCTTTTTGAGAATGTTTAATCTTTACAATTACTATAAAATAATTAGCTTATTTAAAATATTTATATTACTTTGTAAAAACTTTACAAAGTAATTGGGTGGTTTATGTAGTTTTCATTAAGCAATCTATTTACTAGATAATTTTATTTATCAGTACTGGTTTTAATAGTTATCAGCGAATTGATAGGGGAATAGATAATTTTTTATGAAGAGCGATAAACTTTTAGGATGGATAGAAAAGATTGTTGTTTGGTCTTTAATGGGGATGCTATGTTTGGTCGGGTTAGGCAGATTGCCTGTTAACCCGACGAGTTTGTTTGACTTTACTGCGTCTTTTTACTATTTTGCTGTTGCGGTTGTTATTTGTCCCAAGACTCCACTGAGTTTTAATAAAAAGCTGATTTTTGGATTTATAGCTTTTATGTATGGCGTGTGGTTTGGGTTGATTTAATCTAGCTCTTTAGCAGAATCCTGGTTTTTAAATTGTTTTTGACTCTGTTCGCGGCGTGCTTGTTGCTCATTGAACAGAGTCTTGAAACGTTCAAATTCCTCTTTGGTGAGATTATTAATGGTGATAGAGTACTCTTCTGAATTATTGTCATGAGATGCCAAGAGTACTTCTCGACTTTGTTCAGAATCAGGCAAATTTCTATCAAGGCTAAGAGTTTGCGAATCTTCTTCTAATTTTAGACTTGCAGTATATTCTTCACTTTTATAAATGATACCTTGTGTTTCTTTATCTGATTTTCCAAATATATCTAAGCGGTCTAAAATTACAGGAATAACAAACTGTCTAATTTGAGAATCGGCGGTAAGAGATTGTACTCTATCTTCTGGACTCTCTTCTACTGGGTTGCCATTATTGTCGTCATTTTTATTTGTGGGGTTTTCTAGAACCTCTGGTTCAATTGTCGTTCCTGTGAACTGGCTTGCTTCGGCTTGTGAAGATGACTCTTGATTAACTTTATTATCAAAAGTGATAGGTTTAATTTCTGTAGAGTTTACTTTTGCTTCATCTTGCACTACTTCACTGATTCTGTTAATTTCCGAATTCAACCTTAGCACAGCCTCTTTTGTTTCCTCAGCAGTTGGAGGCTTTTTTGCAGATTCTTCAAATTTATCATCAGGGATGTTAAGCTGTTTGATCAATTCTCTGAGGAGACTGGCTCGCATTGCTGGAGTTAAACCTTCTACTGGAAGTTCGATTAGTTCTTTCATACTAACATTACCTCTCCACTAAATCTTTTTTGACATCTTTGAGAGCATTATTGATACGGGAATTCATGAGTTGAAAATCCTGTAATGTTTCATCAATAATATTACTTACTTGGGTCTTTCCTTCTTTGACATATAATAATATATTGTCATTTTTATCTTTAACTAAGTAAATTTTGTCTTGGGCTTTTGTAGCAATTTGGTATTTTTCTGTTTGTACTGACATAATACCATTGATATCTTCCTGTCCAATGATTTTAACTAAATTTTGGGCAAGACTGGTCATTTCATTAATTCTTTCTAGCTCCTTAATATCTTGTTCCATTGCCTTAAAAGCGTTCTCAAGACTGATGTTTTCTTTGATATATAAATCAGCTACCTCCTGAATTCTATTGAGATATGTTTCTGATTTACCGAGCTTTTCAGCTGCTACATACCAGTCTTGAAGATTTTGCACTGTATTAGCTTTCATCCGCTCGATAATACTATCCATCACTCCAACCTGCTGCATTCTGGGTTGAGAATGTGATGCGAGTGCTTGGTCAATATTTGGTTGTTGATTTTGTTGTGGAGAGAGAATGCTCTTGTCTTTAGCAAGAAATGGATTATGTGATACTTGTGTATTAGAAGAAATAGCGTTGGTAATAATTTTGGTATTTTCTACAAGATTTAATACAGCGTATCCTTGGGAAGTTTGTTCTACTTTATAGCCTTTTTCTTGAAGATAATTTTGAACTAATTGGTCAGTCCCTTGTGCATTTCCGACTATGAAAGAGCTTTTCGCTTCTATTGCCTTATTAAGTAACGGTTTATACTGATTTTCAAAAGTTTGGGCAATTAGCTCGCTTGTCACTCCGCGCCACGGGCCAGACCCGGATACCATAATAATGTCGTCTTTCGAGTAATTTCCTGTGTTGGCGCGTTCTCCCCATGCTTGCTCGTAATTCCGAGTGCTTGAAGGTGTATCGGGGGGTGCAGCTGATTTACCGATAAACTGGGTAGCTATTTGGGCCATCGCAATATCTTTTTTCATGTGTTCAGCGACGGCGGCGTTTATAGGTTCGAGTTTGGACAGTGGATTTGTTAGCGGACGATCAGTCTGTTCGGACTTTTCCTGCTGGGTTTGTACTGTAGTTTGTTGTGACTTTTCAGTTATATTGCTGTATGCTTCGCCGAGGGCTTGAATAAATGCGGATTCTTTACCCTTACCCTCCCACTGTTTATCTTGGGCGTTAGTTATATTGGTGAGGCGGTGCGTTGCGGAGGACAGTCGCGTGGGCGGGTTTCCCGACTTGAGCGAACTGTCCGTTGGGATTTCCCCCGTTGTTGCGACTGCCGTACAGTTTTCCAGCCATTCAGTTCCTCCGCGTTTGGCGATCGCCTCTGTTAGCCGGGGGTGTTGTTCGAGTTTAGCCTGAAGCACTTCTACCATTAACTTGTATTCATCAGCCGATGGATGCAACTGCTTTTGGTGATTAAATGCGTGTTCGGCGGATGCGTATGCTACTCCTTCAGGTTTTTGGCTGTGGTTCTCTACTCCATATCGTCCGGCGGGGGCTTCTGGATTATTATTGACTGAAACTTGGTAATCGTTTTGCAGCTTGCCTTGTTCTTTTGCGAGTGCAGTGGCAAGGCTGAGTGCTACTCCAAGACCATCTTTGGAGTCGGGACTGATATTTACTGGAGTTGCAGGTTGTTTTTGGATGGCTGGGAATGGAACAATTTTGCCATTGACATAATCCCCTAGCGGCTCCATGAATAAGCCATATACCTGACTCTTACTCGCCTGGGTTTGGGTAAGTTCTTTAGATGAATGTTTTTCCCATTTCGCCCAGGCTTGCTGGTAACTTGGATCTCGAATCATTTCGGGGGTAATTTTGTACTGCTTACCCACCCGAAAAGCAACTTGCTCGCCGTTTTTACCAAGGGCTACCGCAATATCTCCCTCTTTGACACTATAAGTTTTTTGGTAGGATACACCTCTGGTGGTGTGTATCCTACCGTATCCGCGCATGGCATCAATGGTTGTATCGACTGGTACTTTGGAAGGTTCGCCGTGCAGATGTAGCGAATAAACCATTGGTACTGGTTTTCCAGATATAGTCGGGTTGTTTGGAATCTGAGGGTTAGCAGCGCGTGCCGCAGTGGAATTCCCAATGGCGATAATTTCTTCTACAGTTGCTTGGTTTAAAGGGTGTGAGGAAGTATTTTGAGTGACTTCTCTGAGGCTTGTATAGCTACGTTCTACTTTAATTTCTCCCCCAGGTGTCCACTCGTTAGTTTTGATGGTAAGGTCGCTGTTGCTTTGGACTATCGCACGAGGAGGTTGGTTTGAGGCGAGGAAGTTTTCAAATTTTTGGCGAACGCTGTTTTGTCTGCCCAGGTCATTTTTAATTGACCAGATGTTGATAGACCATCTGCCAGCCTCAGTATTGAGGGCAGCGTGTTCGTTCTTGCAGTTAAAGCGGGTTACTGTACCCGACTCAAGTTTAAACTCTTGGTATTGTGCGTCCTGATTTTCCTCCCTAGTCCATGCCATTCGTTCCTTAGCAGCGCGATACCCCCAATCAGAATTTCCGATACTAATGCTGCGGGCTTCCGTCGCGGCGTAGGAGTCATCGCGGTGGTAGTTGATGCCAGCGCCTGGGTTTTCGGAGTAAGTGACCAGCACAATATCAGCGTCAGGATATACTTGTTTGACAAGTTCCATTAGCTTGTCGTCTTGTACCCCTGGCTTGAAGTCTTTGTCTTTTAAATCCCATTTTGCACCGACCCATGCGACTTGTCGTCCTGGTGCATAGTTGGATCTATCGTTTTCAAGTACAGGTTTGAGGTGGGTTTCAAGATGCGATCGCAATTGTTCTACTTTTTCCTCGCTTACCTTACCCAATATTTCAATAGCTTTTGTTTGATCGGCTTGATGCGAGTTTGGTAGTAATATTGCTTGGTTTTTAGTTTCTATTTGCGTGTTTTTTGATAGTTGTACTTCAACTGAATTTTGATAAATTTGTGAAATACCTGCAACTGTGGCATTAATACCTGATTGAATGTTAGTTATATTCTTTTCTGGTACAGCTTTCGCAGGAATAATTGGTACTGGAGAATCTTCTTGATTAAGCTCTCTGGGACGGTTAGGTAGTGCTTGTAGAGCTTTTTTGTACTCACTATTTTCTGGAATTTGGTTTAATTCTAAACGACTACCTTCAGTCGCAAATTTTTGATTTAACTCTGCACTAAGCTGTTCATAGCGGTCAAATCCCTCAACTTCACCGATATTAATCGGTTCTCCAAGTAAACTATTTAATTCTTCGTTGATTTTTTCACTAATCTCATTTTTATTAAAAATAAATGTAGCTGTGTTACTCTCAATAAAATAATGATTTTCAGTAGATTTTGATTCTAGCCAAGTAGCTACAGCGATCGCGTCTTGTGCGGGAACAACTAATCCGAGAGCTTCTTTAGTTTCTAAGAGCGATCCATCTGGGGAACTATATTGTTGGTTTGGGTTATAAAAATATACAGTTTGTTCTGGAACGACTGGAGGGATTTGTGATGATGTATTTGCACTCTTGATATTACCACCAGCACGGTCAATAAAGGTTTGTTTTAGTTCCTCACTAATAGTACTTTCATCGAGTACGAATACAGTCATACCTTTTTTGGCTTCTAACCGAGCTTGTGAACTGGGAAACAGTTCGTATGATACTCCTACTTTTTCTAGATACTTTTTAGTTTTTTCGGCTATATTTTCGTCAATTGCTAATCCTAAAATCCCTACTAATTTTTGTTCTTTATCTTGGAATATAATTGTCGGACGTTCGTTAATTTTACCGAGTATTTGGTTGCGTTTTTCTTGCTGTTCGTTTCTGACAGGCTGCTCATTACTAATAAGCTGACTGCGCTTAACCCATTTGTCGGGATACTCTACTGTTTCTGGATTAATAGTTATTTTACAGGTACTTTCATTACTGGTAATCTGTACAGGGATACTAGTTCGTTGTTGGTTTAAGCGAATAATACCCGTATCAATTAGTTTTTGTACAGTGCTACTTTCTTTCCTTTGCCACTGTCTTTGTACATTCTCTCTATTTAACTCGGTTTCAAGGCGTTCACTATGCTGACCAATAATACCGAGTGATTGGTCGCCAATTTTAGCAATATAAACGTGCTTTTTATCAAATGCCCGAACTAAAGTTTCTTTAAATACTTGGTTGCTAATTTCCTGTTTTTTGTACTTCGGATTAGTAATATTAATTCGTAAAAAATTTCCCTTAGATGTCTCTGCTATAGCATAGGCATTTTGTCCGGTGATGATGGTTTGAATTTTAAGCTGTAACTGTTGCCCATTACCAGGTTTTTCTGCTAGCCAACCTTCAGCAATACCCTCTTTAATTGATTCCTTATCAATGTTGCCTAATTTCTCAGGTTTATTACCATTTTGAAGATAAATGCTATAGTCTTCCCGAATAAGGTCAACCTTTTCGATTGTTAACATTACAGGCTCATTATTGAACCTTTGGGAATTTCCAAACTTATTAACTTCACCTACTTTAAAGGTAAGTTCTGGAAGTCCGGGTACTTTGGTTGTAATAGAGGTGGTATATACTTCACCTTTTTCAACGCTGGCAATAGCAACACTACCAATTGGTAGTCGGGCGTTACTTTGTTCTATATTTCCAAATGTTTCGTAATTACCTTCCTGGTTCTGGAGTTCAATGACACTTTTTCCATCTTCAGCTAGATTAAATCGAATATTTTGAGGTTTATTTTCATGAAATAATTCACTACTCCTGTCGAAGCCAGTGATACTAAACTCGTTAAATCTGAGTGTGTCTAACTGACTGATAATCTCTTCAGGAAAGGCAGCAAAGGCGAAATTAGAAACTTTCTTTTGGTAATCGCTACCTTTATCATTACTACTCTCACGAGTAGTTGATACTGCCCAGGTAGCAGCTGCCATTGCTAGCTTTTGTCCTTCTGGAATTGAATTGTAAAATTCTTCTGCTATCTGGTAGGCTTTTTGGTAAAGAAGCTTAATTTGACCTTCGCTTAGTTCAGCTTTGAAGGCTATTTTGTTAGATGTTACTTCCTGTCCAAGTGTAATTCCTATTTCTTCGAGTTTGTTTTCTTGCTCCTTAGCAAGTGTTCCTAATGCCCTAAACTTGGGTTTGTTTTTCTCAGTTTCATCGTTAATTTGGGCATAAACTAAATATTTATGCGGACGGTTATTGTTGCGCTTGTCTTCAGATATTTCTGATAGCTTGATTGTAATTTTATTAGTTTTCCAGATAAATTCATTATCATACTGTAGTAGATTAGTTACGCTTACTTGATTGCCATTAGCAATGGTAATATTTACAGATGGCCCTTTCTCAGTTTCTTTTTGTCTAGATAGCTGACTCGCTCGGTTAAAGGATTTGTCGAATTCTTTTTTGACAAGAGTAGCTCTTAATCGCTGTTCGTTAGAAAACTCGACACCTTTAAATAAAGCTTGAAATTGGGCGATTTCACGCGATTCGAGACGAGCTTTTTCAAAATACTGGTTGGTTTGAGCAATTAGTAATTCAACAGGAGAGTATCCCGTGGGTTGAATTGTATTGTCAATATAAACGTCTTTTTTCTTATCCTTAATATAGTTAACCTCCCGGTGGAGAATCCGACTGTTGTTGCGGATAATTTCCATTTCGGGTTTTTTGGCACTTTTGAAGAGGTCAACTGCAATTTGGTTTTGAAATGCTGCCTCGGCAATCATTTCGCGGTATATCTTGATGTTAGTATTCATTGCCACCAGTGCATTGACCTGGTTTAGGGGTTCTTGCCGAACAGTTTTGATAAACTCTTCCATGTAACCGCGATACTTGGTCGGAATTTCCTTCCCTTCAATACCCTTGGATTTTGCCGAGGCTTCTGTTTTAAATAAATCTTCGTAGTGTTTGGCTACCTGCTGTACGTACTCAATTTTGTCTTTTTCACTACCAAAGTTTTTCAGGATAGTAATTTCTGACTCTAACGCTTCGATTGAGGTAAGGTGATTGTTGATAACACCGACACTAATGCCATCGCTCATGTGTATGGCGATTTCTTCAAATTCCGGCTGACTGCCATCTTCCTGGTAAAAAGATTGTTTTTTGAGTTTAACAGTTGGATCGTAAGCGTTTTCAGGCAGGTTGCGCTCCCTTGCCTCCGCAGTGAGGTTTGGATACCTGCTTGCCCGCTCGAAGCCTATACAATCACCATCGTAGTCGCGTGCCTGACGCTCTTGTTCGGACTCTTGAGGAAGAATTTCTAGCTCGTAACCAGCTGATTTTAGTTCTAAAATATACTTATTAAATTTGTTAGTAAACTCAATTTTGTCTTTAGTTTCGAGCTTGCCGATATTTTGATCTAAGTGATTTTCAAGACCTTCTAACTGAATATTCTTACTTTGGGCTTCGGGTAGGACAGATTTAATTTGCTCATTAAGGCGGTTATAAATGCGATCGCTTGTTTCGTCCGAGACAGCGATTGCACCTGCCAGAGATTGACCATCAGGCCCAAGAATATCTTCTACAATTTTGTTAGTTGAGACGCACAGACCATTTGAGTTCAGGAAAGGGGAACGGAAGTTGAGAACTTCTTCCCTGTCTTGATAATGCGGTATGGAAATTTCCCCATTTTGCAGGTCTTTGGAGGGAATGACCATTGCCCGCTCAAATGTGAGCGTCTTGCCGATGGCGATTTCTTTCCACTCGTTTTGGACGAACCGGGCTAGTTCGCGCTGTACTTTCTCAGTTTCAAGAAGTTGACCCTCTCCTTGCAGGTCAGCTTTGATAAGTTTGTAAATAAACGAGTCAGTAGCAATGCGATCGCCTACGGCGGGCGCTCCCGCGCCATCGCGTAAAGTTTCTAAATCTTCTGCTACTGTTGGATCTTCTGCTGCTTCTTCTAGTGAGTTTGCTTGCTCTTCTAAAAAGGCTTTCCGTTTCTCGTACTTTTCGCAGTAAAGTTGTGCAAGTTGCCGGGGGTCGTCCTGTGCAACATTCAGCTTTTTGGCTTCAAGTTCTAGCTGTTCGGTAAAGTCTTTCAGTCCGTTAGGGAATGAAGCGAGTAACTGGGAGATAGCTGTTTTACCGAGTTCAGATTGTGATTTTTCACCTAGCCAGATGTTTGGTCGGTACAATCCAGGTTGAATTTGAGGCTTAGTCGGGCTATTAGGGTTGTCTTTATCAGTTCCCTTGAATGCAGATAAGGGAAGAATTAAGTCAATTTTAGTTGAGTTGTTGGGATCTGAATAATTGAGGATTTGGTCAAGGTTTGCAGGTCGTAAAGTACCTTTGCCAAAGCGGTATTTGTTATCGTCTCCGTCTTGGTCAGTCCAGCCGAAGCGGTGCTGAATTACTCGATATTTATCACCTTTTTGATGCTTGGTTAATTCGTGATATAAGTCTGTGGATATTTGCCCGTAACAGTCTCCTGTTAGCCGATACGCCTGGTCGTTACTAATAACGCCACCATTTTCACCATTACTGTCATCAACAATTAGAATATTTAACTCTTTATTGACGCTATTTTTACACGAACCGAGAAAAATAGATCCGTAAGCACCTCTATCTTTGTTATCAGGGCATAATTGTTTAATTCTATCTAGACATTCTTCCGGCCCATATAACAACCGTGTTTTTGATGATAATAATAATTTGTGACCTTCAGGATGATTAATTAATTGTTCCACAGTAGACTTTTCGTCCATATGCCCGAACGAAAAGTTAACCCCAGGAAAGAAATGTTCTATTAGGGTATTATTAAGTTCTTCTTTTAACAGTGAATCTGGATTATCCGTATTACCATCTGTATGAATCCACTGATTTAACCTAGTGTCAAAATGTTTAGCTTGAATTGTCATATATAAACAATTAAACTTATAAATTTAAATATAAATTTTTACTTTTTGGCACTAAAATACCCTTAGAGCTTGATTTTACTTTCTCTATATCGGTAATTTATTAAACAATTTTCTAATTTCTATCTACAAAATAAATGTAGTTGTTAATACATATTAATGTAGCTATTACTTAGATTATGGCTCCTGAAGACATATTCGGCGTGATCCCAAAATTTAAGTATGAAAAAAATATACAAACTTCTCAATTACTTCTTGCTTAATGCTAAATCAGTAGTAACATTCTTAATGTTTACCATTGTGCTGATGTTTGTAGTTTGAGAGAGAAAGCTAAATTAGTGTGGCAGCAGCTTGATAATTTTATGTCTGCCAAATTTTTTACCCTTCTGTAGTTTTTCAATTTGGAGTTGTCCTTTGTTCTAGCTATTATTTTTATTTAAAGTAACTAGAACAAAGTGGCTTGACATACAAAGCTTGACTTCTCAGTATACTGAGCAAGATTCAAGTAGAATTCCTATATAAAATAGATAATCTTGTATAGTGCTGTAGACATTCTGCGTAATATTTAGCTTTAAATTGGTTCTCTAACTCTTCCAATTTAGATGATTTTATAGGTTCTAAACCTAAATAATTATGATACGCCTCATTAGCTTCATTAAGAACACCATAAGATTGATATGATGCTTCGTTTTTAACCATAAACTCTATCAAGCTTTCTATAGTTTCACCCTGCCAAGAGTCTAAAATCTTATCTTGAAATCTTCCTCTTTTAGTCGATGTGGCATCACTCCATAAATCATCAAAGGGTGCATCTTGATTTTTAAATTGTTTGAGCCATTCTCTAAAACTTATGGTCATTTTTAATTTCTCCTAGTCGGTTTTTAGCCTGTTGGCATACCTATCAGAGCGATTTTATCGTAACCGTCACAACCTACTGGTAGGTAAAGCAGCTTTACAGATAATCCTGTATTTCAGTATCTATATTTTGTGGCAGTAATGAAGTAAATTTTCCCATTTTGCTGGTTTTATTAGTCGATGGATATAATTTCATCGGTGTTGAAAACTTCAACCGTAGCGTTTGGACTGTTCATATCTGTGGTTTGTTCGAGTAGGCGTGTTGCTTCCTCAAGCAATGTGCTTGCGTTGTGAAGCAGTGTTCGCACTTGGGTTAACTTGTTCCGCCGTTCGATACCAAGTTGTGCTTCTATATACCGCGCATCATGCTGATGGCTGAGGTGAATTACCCGTACTTCTTGTTCTTTCTCTGAAGGTGCGAACATTGCGTTTTCGGCGGTTAATTTATAGTACGAGTACGTACCACTCGGCCGTTTGACATTGTAGATGTGGAGTTCGCAACCAGGTGGCGCGATGTACTGTCCGTCGAAGTTGGTAAGTCCAGTACGAATATTATCTAATGTGGTGGCGATCGCCTCAATGGCCGGGATAACACCTAACGATTCTGGTGATTGTGGGCAACCGCGCCTCATCAGCATCATGATAGCGGCAGAACGACGGGTCAGGCGAATTTGTTCTTGATACTGGCGCATTTGTTCTTCCCGAATACGAACAAGTTCGAGTTCTTCATCGGGGCTTAGTTGAACGGCACTTCCACAAGTTTTGTAATTCAAACAGTCGGCAGGGTCTATGCCTGGGTATTGCATCATGCTGGCACAGTCAAAGCCAAGTCCGCATTTTTTCTTGGGCATAGGTTACATCCTTTTGTTCTAGTTACTTTTATAATTTAATATAGCTAGAACGAGGTAGAGTTATTTCCTATGGGGTTATGGGCGAGATAAACGATATTAGGATTTTTGCACCTGAGCAGGATATCGTTTTTACGAAGTATTCAAATTTGAACACTTCGTAGAAACGATAGTAATTCCCAACGGCTTTTTACCCACACTCAGAGAGGCACTGTGGATTAAGTTTTCTCTACCAACAGATTTACTATTGCTCAATACCTCTTTGCGATAGCGAAGCGCTGCTGCGAAGCGCAGATCGCGATTTATTTATTAACGCTTGTTGGGTAAAGACACGCAAGCTTTCAATCTGCTCGATTTCGTTTGTTGTTATTCGAGTTGGTATCTCTTCGTACCAGTTTCCCTGACTATAGCAGGTTTGCATCACAGGAGTATTATCCCCATGACGGTAAACAGTCAGAATATTGCCATTTAAACTGGCACTCAATTCCCGTCCCTTGATACGGAAATTATTGGTAACAAGCATATAGTCAGTGATTGTAGAAGGCAGATGTTTGAGGTTAGAAGGGAGAAGGTTAGGAAAAGGGGGAGTAGGGGAAGATTGCTCTTGCAGGATTTGTTGAGCAGTGGATAGACGGTTTTCTTCTGAAATATCCTGTTGTGGGTGCTGTTCCTTCAGATACGGCTGTACTTTTTTCTTAACCTTATTTGCTTCCGACGTGGGTTTATCTTCTAATTTTGGTTGTATTGTCGAAATTTGATCTGGATAATTACTATTTAGTACTTTTGTACTCTCAAATATTTTGGAGTTACTATCGGTATCGCCATTACCATCACTTGTACTGCTGCTAGTAGGTTTATCAGTATAAAAGTACTCATTATTGCTTATGACATTAGTATTTATGCGGTTAATTGCTCTGGCTTTAGCTTGTTGAATTACTTCCTTATCTTTCTCTTGGTCGTATGTTATTCCGTATTCAGACAGCAGTTTGTTCCAACTATAGGGTTTGTATACTTGATAACCAGCGATTTTAACATCATTATGGATGTAGGTAAAACCTAGTAGTTCCTCCCCCCGTATTTTAGGCAATACCCCAATGTTGTTTTCCTCCAAGCGTTGGATGAACGTGGAAACAGTGGGACTATCCTTGATGGCTTCCCCTATTGCTTGGCGAATAATTTCCTTACTTGTTGGGGTTTTGTGCTTACTATTGACTGCTCTAATACTTTTCGAGCGGTTGGGACTGGTGAGTGCAGTTATGCCATACTCTTGCTGTAACTTAGAGGCAACGGCTTCATTCGTTGTCGGTGTCACCTCTAATCCTAATTCCGCCGCGATGCGTCTAGTTGAGACTTGGGAGTTGAAATAATCATAGGAATCATTAACTAAACTGCCATCTAACCGAATTCGGGAAGCAATTATGTGCAGGTGTTCGTGGTCGCGATCGTGGTGGCGTACTGCAACGAACTGACTGGTAGCTGCTACAGATGATTCTTCCTTGGGTAAGTATCCCATATCTTTGAGATATTCTTGTGCTACATAACTGTACTGACTGTCCGATAAATGCTCGTGGTAGTTGTGGCGGTGTGCGATTGAGATAATGAGGTGGGCGCACTGCCGTTTAACTGCTTTGTTTGTGTACTTGATGTTGAGAAACTGCTGGTTAAATTCATCTGGCTTTGTTCCCATCATATTAGTATCGACAATCGCAGCATCATCTTTCCCCAAGACATACTTGAGCGTGTCGAGAAAATTGGGTTTTTTATAGATGACGGGAATCAAATTGAGGGAGTTGAAAGTAGGGGGATATAGAACCTGTAATGCCTTATTTATCTTGGCTTGAGGGTGATTTGTCTGGAACGTCTAGGTTAAATGCAGCTGCGATGGTCTTATCTACGAGTGCGATCGCATTATTGACAGTATCCAAAATTTGCTGGTTGTTTGTTTCCTTTGCTAAGTGAGATAACATCATCAGTTCGCTTTTGAGGTTTCCAGCAGTCGCGCGGATAGTTATCAAGTCGGCAGATGGTTTTGCCGTTAGTACCCGCCTTAACCCACAGGAACGTAAATACTCAGATGCAGTTACCCCTGTGGCGATCGCTTTTTCCTCAATGGTAGTTTTCTCTTGCTCAAAGAGGTATACCTTGATGGATTTGGTTCGCTTTATGGAGTTACTTACCATACCTTGTTTCACTGCGGGACTGAGTGGCATAGTTAGAGACTGCACTGAGGGAGTTGGGGATAACCGGAAATCTGACAACAGTGTATGGTCTCAATTGCGGACAATATCGCTGCTACTTTTGGTATAAACTATACTTGATTTAGATGCCGCCAGTGAGAGTACTGTAACTTGTGATAATACAAGGTAATATCTTATGGTTCGTCTTGTAACTTGACACTGAAGCCGTAAACCTTGTTTTTAATGATGCAATTGTTGGGTTGTAGAGATTGTATGGTTATGTCGCCAGCGTGCGATCGCGTAGTGGGTGCTATCCATTATCGTGAATTAAATTATACGTAATTACAATTATTTATAGGTATTATTTTTAAATCTGTTTATTTATCAAACAGTAAATATACTACAGAGGTAGCATTTTGTGATACAAGATAAGACGATTGGTATTAAAGGCACTGTCAATTAATCTAGTTTATTGATAATAGCCTTAGTAATAAAATAACCCTACTAAACATACCTTGTCTTAGTTACAGGACTGTACGGTGACAGCAATAGTCTGTTGTGGAGTGCAACTGTAGTAAATCATATACAGAGAGGGTTATGGGGTTCTGTGTCAAGCCGATTAACCTTTGACGTAATGCTGAAATAATTGGGTTAATTTGCCCTCAGAATACCTCAATTATGGGGATTGTTAGAGTTTATTTTTCAGTTAATTATTTATTTTGATTAACAAAAATCAAACCCAATTTCACTTGATTGGGGTAATTAGTGTCTTAATTGGGGTAGTTCGGAGTAAATACGGGGGTGAGTTCTCCCATCGTATGGTTAAAGTATGAGTATTGACAAATAGCTTACTGAGAAGCTTGATTTGCACGTTATATAGAAGAGAAGTTATGGCAAGAGCGAGTAAGCCAGCTGATTCGGTTGAGTTGGCGCGTATCATGCGGAATAAAGATATGGAGGACGGTATAGTAATTAGCTATCTCCAGTCGAAGAAGCGAGGGCAAACTGAGTTAGTATGTGAGGCGCTGCGGGCGTATTACCTACCATTTGCGCTATCTGCTGCTGGGGTATCTGGTGTTGAATTGCAGTCAGCCCTCCATGATGCGATCGCGCAACTTGAAGTTCAGATCATTAAGATGAAACGGACGTTTGGGATGGAGGGGTTGCCCCAAGTAGTTCTTGTTAATCCTCATAGTGGAGTTTTCTCGCAAGGTGCAAGTGGCTTACAACCAACAATTGGAACTAACGGAGTAGGAATAACTCCTGTTTCACCTAATTTGGTTCCCCCTTCGGTTTCTTTTTTTGATTCCACTGGGCCAAGTCCTGTGTCGTTATCTGTTGCGACAGAACCAGTCGGATCAAATGTTGTGGGAGAAGATTCCGAAGATGATGGGTTCTTTAATGATGATGAGGATGACCCAATTGCTAAGGCAGAAATAGAAGTTGATGCAGGATTTCGTCTGGAGTGAGGGGATTATGAGGATATGGGTGGTTAGGTGTTGGAGAAAAGCATACTCTCTGCCTTTGCTTGTGATACTTGCGTAAGTCCAGTCCTTGTTCTGTTTGTCGTTGTGGGCAATATCTCCTGGAGTGCGAACCGACAGGTCGGCGCTTCGCTATCGCGGCGCTGTTGCCAGGAAGTGCTTTGCACCTCTTCACTGGGCGCATTTAGAAGGAGTTTTCGCTCAAGCACCTGCATTGCTCAAAGGTTCTATGAAACCATTTCAGCCATACATTTGGTCAAAACCTTTGGTCGAGGGCATCAACAGTATTTGACCGAACTGGAAAGGCGATCGCACCTCTAAAATTAGAATGCGATCGCCTAGAATAATCACTTCATATATCTCATCTGTAAAAGCTGCGATCAAAAATTTGACAGCAAAGCAAATGTGTAATTAACCCCATTTGACATACCTTGTTATCGTACAAGACTGCACAATTACGATACTTTTTACTGGGGTAATTGCGGGGATGGTTGAGGTAATACGGGGTGTGATGATGACAATCGCATTGTTTGAATTATAGGCAAAAAGCTAATTTTGTTTAATAATTCAACTTTTAGTTGATACAGAATTTGGGTGTGATTGGGGTAATTGAGTCATGATTTAGGAGGTGTTTTGATCAACGTGTATTAAAGCAATTTTTAATACTTTAATGTACTTATAATCTACGGTTTTGATTTGGTATTAGTGCTATGGAGGTACTTCAGTTAGCCCCGTGGCAATTTGAACTTGGTTGCTGGCAGTTTGCAGTGGACTCTCTACTCAATGGAGTTGAGTATGAATGCTGTAGCGCCATTGAAGAACATCGCCGTAATAGTTTTTTCTCTACGCACTTTGTATGTAAAAAAGCTGTTAAACCCTGTAAAGAAAGTGTTTTACACCACAGTATTTTTCCCATTTCGGTTAAATTGGGAACGATAGTAAAAGTAATAAAAGATAAAAATATGCCCAAAACTAAGGAGAAAACAGACGTAAAAAAGGTAGTAATTACGATTGACATGGGTGCAAGTAAAACCAAGGCGATCGCTCAAGAGTATCCAGAGGGAAAGCCTGTTGTTTTACTTTTCGACTCAGAAGTAGCAGATGTTGCTAAAGCTTCGATTGAGAGCGTTCAACAAGAAGGTAGTCCTGAATCTCGTACTTGGGTAGGAATAGGCGATGAGTATTGCGCTTTGGGAGAGCTTGCTCGTCGTCGGTTTGGGGGTATATCGCAGCTGAAGGAGCTAAAGTACGAACTAGCAGTCCCTAAAATTTGTGGTGCATTTTGGCTGGCTAAGGAAAAGCTGAATTTGGGTAATGATGTTGCAGCTTACTTGAGCATTCTGCTACCGCCCGGTGAAGTGCAAGACAAAGAACAGTTACAAGTTCGGTTGAAGGATGCGTTTCGAGGATTTGATACACCAGCAGGTAAGATGCGGGTAAAAATGCTTCGTTATGATGCAGCTTCTGAGGGTAGTGGGATATTTTTTCACCGTAGGCGATCGCTTGGCAATAATATGCCTGCTTCTATGTATGTAATGCTTGGTTATCGCAACGCAAGTATTTTCACCTTTCGCAGTGGTTCAATTGGTGCGGGAATAACCAGCAATTTTGGTATGTCTTGGCTGGTGAATAATTTTACTTCCAAGACATCGGGACTAAGCCCTGATAATCCCAATATTATTGAGGTGTTGGTAGAAGCTGGAGTTAGTTGTGACTCCCAGGTGATGCAGAAACTCTCACGCAAGCGCAAAGGTGATGAAATTCAACTTGATGGCGAGTCGATGTCCAAGGCTTTATTGCTTGCTAGAGATGAATATTGGCGTGCGCTCGTCAGATGGTTGCGCTCGAAAATGGATGAGGATATTGAAGAACTGGTGTTTTGCGGAGGGACTGCGGATTACATTCGTCCTGAAATAGACACTTACTTCCAGAAAGAAGGGATTAAGGTATCTTGGCACGGTAATATTTTTATACCTGATGAGATATCTTCCGGTATTGGCAATCGGATGGCGGATGTCTGGGCGCTCTACCAGTATATGATTATTCAGTTTGATGAGTTGACTGGTTATACCCGCTCTGAGGTTGTACTGCTAACTAAATCCGCTGAAGGTAGTACAGATAATCAAGATGAAGAAGTTAAACGTAAGTATAATTTTACGCCTTGTGAGCGACCTAGTACCTTTATTGGTGTGAACGAGAATGTTTGATTAGCTTAGAAAAAGTAGTGTAGTTACAAGGACTGCAACTACACTTCTGGGATGCTTTTTACGTAACTTTTCAATAACCACTGCAAGAATGAGCCGATTACTCGTGGTTAGGTGAGAATAGCTAGTTTTAGGGGGATTGAAAATACTTCCTTGTTGGCAGCGCCCCTTTCTATAATGACATCAGGTAGATAGAGAATATTGTTATCCCGCTTCAATCGAGTACACTTTGAACAAAGACTGTTGTTCAGCGTAGAATCTTCATGGCAGGGTGGTTATATTATGTCAATAGAAGATTTTTCTTCTCAATAAGCTCAAAAAAGTCGCATTAATAGCTGCTGATTGACACAGCTTTAAAGGTTGAAATCACATTAGAATTATGCCGTTGGTTTTTATACTCAATAACCAGCTTGCACAAAGGCAATAATGCTTTCCTATGGAACTGTTTGATTGAGCAAGTGCTGAGTGAATATCTCTTGGACGGGGTATATTTCTTTTTGTGTACAATTCCACAATAGGCAATCTGTGTAGCTAGATCGATCATTACTTGCAGTCAACCTCTGTGTTGATAGCAATCCTTGTTAGAGAAATCACAAAAATGATATAACATTATCTCAAAATTCTTCGCACAAACTGATATAACGTTATCTCATGACTGGGAGTCGGAAATATAGTAATCAAGAAAGAGAAAAAATTATGCCTGCCAATTTGACCCTTTCGATTGAGACAAACGCTGGAGGAGTGGCGAAAAGTACTATTTCATACAATCTTGCGTATGAATTGGGTGTTCGTGGCTATTCAGTGGCACTATTAGACATCGATCCTAACGAATCATTGACATTATTTTGCGGATTAGGAGAATTTAAAACACAGGGAACAATGGCTAATGTTTACCATCCAGACTTTAATGGGAACTGGCCTTTAATTACAGCTTGGCAAGGTAAGATTGATAAAATTCAAGTTTGTAAAGGCGGAAAAGAATTACACGAAACAATTCGGGAAGTTTCAAAGGATCTGCGTGGAGCTTATACTCTTGCAGATCGGTTGAGTGATTATCCTTTATCTCACGATTTTGTAATTATCGATTGTCCTGCAACATTGGAGCCTTTACCACTGACTGCTCTTGCAGCTTCTAGCCACGTGTTAATTCCCATTCAACCTGAATACAAGGCTTCTCAAAGTGCTGCGGCGATGATTGAGTGGTACTATTTCAACTGCAAGCGGCTGAGATTGAAACCGACTCCGAAAATATTAGGTATAGTTCCTACTCGTTGGAAAAGTGATTGGGGAGCGCATAGAAGTATTGTTGAGGAACTTCCCCTAGTCTGTAAGAATTTGGGAATTCAGTATTTTAGCCCAATTCGAGAATCAGCTGATATTCTTAATGCTTCTGGTAGAGGGCTACCTCTGGGAATTTACAGACCGGGTAAAGAGGCAAGAGGAGATTTTATGCCAATTGTTGATGCACTAGTTCAAGAACTTAAGCTAATAAGAGGTTAATCGATGACAAAATTAAACAAACCGAGTGTACTTGGAATGTTTGCTTCTGCTGCTGATTCACAACAGATATTTGGGCTTGAAGAACGAGTAGAAGATTTACAGGCAGAGATTACAAGATTAAAAGATGAACAAGCACAGGGAAAGCTTGCTGAAGAAGAACGTACACTCCTCAATCAAACTATTGAAGACCTACGAGAACATTTGAAAGCATCTGGAATTTTTAAAATTCACTATAGTGAAGTAAGACCCAATCCCAAACAAGCAAGGCAAACATTTACTTCGGATAGTATTCGGAGTATGGCTGTTTCGATTAGAGAAGAAGGGCAACAACAGCCGATTATTTTACTACCGGGAAATCTCATTTTTGATGGAGAACGGAGATGGAGATCCGTTGCAGAAGAGTTACAGCCAGAAATTGAAACACTGGATGCAGTGATGCTTCTCAAAGAAATTTCTGAAGAGGAATTACATGCACGCACTTTATTAACTAGTCTTCACCGAGAAGGCTTGAATGAGCTAGATTTAGCTGAAGGTTTGATTCAACAGGCTAAGTTAGTTTTGGAATTTGAACAGGAAGAAGTAGTTAAAGCACTTAGGAGAGCAATAGCTAGATTAAACGCAAAAAAACTTTTGCCCCAATTAACTGAATTGGTTATTTTAACTAGAAAAGAGCAGTCAGAAGGCATTAAAGAATTTAATTTAGACGAAATAGAACAAAGTATTCTTCTGTTGTTACTACGTTTTCAACAAAATCCAGCATCAGTAGATGCAAATGTCTTTCCTTGCTTACGGCTTTCAGAAGACTTAAAAATTGCGATTAGAGAATCAGGACTTGGTGCAAACCATGCCCGGTCACTCCAAAAATTAAATTCTAAAAATTTAAAAGTTGAAGAAACTAAAGCTCTTAAAATCCGACAAGATGCTACATCACAAGTTTTGCAAGAAAGGCTAACAGTCGCTCAAACTCGTTTTCTAGTTGCCCAAACTATTGCTGAACATGCTCCTGAAACAAAACCTAAACCAAGTCACCAAATCAGTTCTCTAATTCGAGATGTCTCAGCAACTAAGGTCGAAGATATCCAGCAAGAGCAACTGAGAGATTTATTGGCTGTATTAGAAGCTAAGGCAAAAGAGATTCGGAAAAAGTTGGACTAATACTATCTCGTCCGACTTAGTTCACTGAATCGGAGATGTCCATGTAATCTATAAGTGCCTATCTAAACTACCCAAATGGCTTTCGCCTGAATCCCGCAGAGTCAAACCAGAATTATCAGCCGAACGGTTTCAGCATATGAGATTTCTATACTGCGACAAAGCAGTGAGCCGAATTATATTTGAGTGCTGACACTGCCAAGAGAGGATACTTTGTGAGTTTACGGGTGAGCCTGTAGTTGGAGAATATAATGGAGGGACTTCAATCATCCAAGTTAAAGTTCAATGCCCCAACTCTGAGCAAACTGCTATTAGAGTGTGTACGGGAGAAGTGTTTTCTACAACAGTGATTCTTTCTCCTTTGACATAAATAATTTTCAAGAAACCAAATAATCTTTAATTTGCTCTTGCTCAGGTCGTAAAGCTTTCATTCCTTGTCCATGAGCAGAGCGTACCTTACAATTCTTGTGTAAACAATCTCTTACTCTGGCAATAGCCTCGGAAAGCGACCAATTTCTCGTAGATAAATTCCATCTGTATCAGAGCTAGGGCTAGACATCTGGCGGGAAGCTAATTTAATAACAAAGACATTGACAGTAGAGTATAAATCAAACAGTCAACCATTTTAGAGGGTGTAAGGAACCAACGTTTTGAAACGCGGGATTGAAGCAAGGACGCTTTGTATTTCGCGCTATGCGTCTCGGAATAAATATTTTTTTAAGTGGGCTTAGATCCACAACTAAAGTTTTTTATTCCTTCTTCTCTATTTTTTTGTAAGTTAATTTCTACTGCGTTGATAGAAAAGATTTCAAAAATTGCTGATGGGGGCTATATGGGGGCTATATGTACCCCAAAAATAGATTAGAACTTTGATGAGAATTTGACACCTATATGGGGTATTCTTGGGGGCTAAGTGGGGTATAAAGTGTCGTTAGTCCAAATGTACCCCACTTAGCCCCCAAGGGGTTATGATAAGCTCTTGAGGTTAGAGAAGGAAGGGGTAGAGTTCTGGGGAAAGACTCATAGCAAGTTATTCTTCTCTCCCCTGCTTTCCTGCTCCCCTAGATAATCTGAACAGATAACTTTCAAAAATCAAAACGTATTGACTTGATCCCTATGTCAAACATTCACGCCTCGCAAAAAATTTTTCCTGCTGGCTTTGATAACGGTTACGGAAGTCTCAAACTTTTAGTCGAAGGGTTTGAAGTTGTTCGTGTCCCCAGCTATATTTCCACAGCCGACATGGAAGATGTACCAGGGAGGGTAGTTTTTAACGGTAGTGCCTATACAGTTGGAGAATCAGCTTTCCGTACAGGTTATCATTTTGACCGGAACACAGACAATAATGAAAATAAAGTCAATAATGCGTTGTTGACATTATTGGGTGCATTGGCACATCTAGCACACCGTAAGGCTTGGCACTTAAAATTAGTTGTCAGCTTACATGATGTTGGTCTGGCTAACGAATTACAAAAAGTACTCAATGGAGAATATCAGCCAATACTTGCTGGCAAGCAATCAGAAGTAAAAGTAGAAGTGCTGAAAGTTGTACTAGAGGGTATGGGTGCATTGTTTGGGCATCCACTACCCAAAAAATTAACCATTTTAGACTTTGGCAATGGAACAACCCTGTATTCTCGTTACAACCGGGGTCAACGAGAAGTTCACACCGCCTACCCCATCGGTGTAGAAGTTCTCATTGATGATATTTCCCAAAAAATGAAACATCTAAATGGGGGAAAAATCGGAGACCCATCCAAAATCCGATTTTGCCTGGAAATGGGACATACCAAGTACAGTCGTGACATCGATATAAAAGATGTCTACAGCGCAAGTTTGAAAGATTGGTATGAAAAATACTTGAAGAAAGTGGTGAATATGACACTTGATGCCAAGCACCAAGGGGATGAAATCTGGGCGATAGGTGGAGGCTGTCTGTTACCAGGATTTAAGAAGCTATTAGAGAAGAACGGTTTCAAAATTCTGGATAATCCGGTAGAAGCTAATGTTTTTGGGCTTCTAGAAATGGCAAAAACCATTACGAGCAAGAATTCACCAAACACATCTGGGAAGTGAAGTTATAACAATGACAGATAAACAAGACTTAGCTCCGGTAAAAATTCGGCTCAAAGAAAACTACCGAGAACGCATATTTGCAGAGTCCCAACAACTAGGTAAAAGTTACCTGGAGACGCTTTATTTTATTATTGATTGCTATTTTGTTTTCATAAAGGCTGGATTAGCCACACAACAAGTAGCTTTCACGCCGCTTACTACTAACGAAAATAGACTCCAGCAGCCAATTCCCCAACCATCTACAGACCAAAAACTAGAAGATCCTGATGGCGAAACATTCAGTCTTGATTTTGAATTATAACCGTCAGATGAAGTTGGCAACGGTAATTCCCAACCCGTAGGGTAATTATGTCAAAAAAGTTTGAAATCTAGCTCTTGTGTAAGTATTTCAGTATTTATGTATTATATAAGATGAGTTGATGTCAGCGATTTTACCAAACAGTAGATTTTTATTCTGGATTTCTATAAAAAAATAATGCCAGTACTAACAAGTAAGCCTGTATGTACTAGCATTATTCAGTTAATTGGGTCTAGAACGGAGGTTCTTGATCTAGGTCTTCATCTGTCGAAGTAACGTTATCTTCGAGTAGTTCTTTGGCAAAATCGGGAGTTTCAGGCGAGTGAGGGGTTTTACTAACCTGGGTGAGTTCGTTGATGGGTTGTGCTGACATAAAGTTTCTGATTACGAATGTGGCAATCTTTTCTTTGTAATCACCCCTGTTATCAACTAGCAAATCGAGATATCCTTCTGCTGTGCCGTGTACGCCTTCCCCTTGTTCGTTAATAACGACGGCGGGTGCGCCCTTGGAACGGAATGGCATCTCGTCAGCAACTACTCCTTCCTTGGAACGGTAGTAGAATTCGGCGATCCCAAAGGCAATCAAGGAACCTTCTTTGTCGTGGGTAGTGTTCACTGACTTAAGATTGATAGTTGCAGTATTATGAATCATGTTCGTTTTATTTGTAGATTGATTAGATGGTTTATCGCCTACGATTTATAGTGCATAGGCGATTTGTAATTTCCTAGAAATTTGCGTTAGCTACAGTCTGTGTTTCGTTTGGTGCAGAAGTGGATGTAGATTCTTCCTTACGGGGTGAACCTAACAATTCAATAGCGTTGATTGTAATTACGGGTTTTTGCCGCATAGTGCCAGAATTTTTATCTGCCCAACGATCAAATCCAAACTCGCCAGTAATTGCAATTTGGGTTCCTTTACGAACGTAATTTCCAATCACTTCTGCTTGATTTCCCCAGGCTACTAAATCAAACCAAAGGGCTTGTTCACTTCTGTAGGGTGGTCTTACTGCAATAGAGATTGAAGCCTTAACTGCGCCAGACTCGAAATATTTGAGTTCCGGTTCTTGTCCGCATCTGCCAACCAGCATGACTTTGTTGATATAGTTCATAACGCGAGGATTTATATATTTCTCTTATTGCTGCGTCAGCATTAGTTCTTTCAGGATTTATTATTTTGACGAGTTGTTTTATTTAAACCACATTCTTTTTTATTCATACTTATGAGTTATTTTTTGTCCTTGTTTATCGTAAGATTGTGGTTTTTACTAGGGAACGACAAGTTACCCTGTGCTATGGTGGTATCGCAATTAATGTGGTCTGTATCTAAAAATTATAAGTAATGACTTATGCTTGAATATCTTCTCCTGAAGCGAGTAAGTATTTGTAAGCTGATGCTTTTGGCTTTGATATGGATACAGTCCGATGAGGATAGCCAAAACCAGCTGACTTCTGACTACTCATCTTCTTTGCGGGTAGAAAATCTTACCTGGTTAGGAGAAACATCTGTTGGAGAAGATGTAGAGCATTTTTGTGATGTTTCAAATACAACTAGGATAGGCGTTTGGGGAGAAATCCTAGAACTAAAGTTAGTAGATTTAATTGCTGATTTACCGACTTGTTTGCACGATGCGTCATGGTTTGCTCTATTGGCAACTACCATGATGCTAGTGGATAAGGAACTAGACCGAGTATGCGTGCATCCACAAGATGAGTATTTTGCCCGGACTATTGCGCTTGAGAGTTTAGCAGATTTGGGTGATTCTTACTTAGCCAAAGGCCATCCTTATTTAGATTTTCCTCTATCGTTAGAAGACGCTAAATCATTACTGCCAGTTAAGAGAAAGCAAGAGCTAGAAATCGAGTTAGATAAATTTATTATTAATACTTACGAAGACGATTTTGATGATGAATCTCCAGATATTAATGAGTTTTCACCCATCTATTTACAAGAGATTTTAAAAGAGTTTTTTATTGAATCTGATTGGCAGGGTGATATCAATCAAGAGGCTGTCGCCCAACTCCAACAGAAGTACGGTTCGCAGTATTCAGAAGGTGCGTTTTCTGCTGAAACTGAGGGACACGAACGTTGGGGGAAAACGCTTGTTTTTCTCAAACAGTTTATAGGTCTGGATTCCAGTTTTATCGAAAGCCAGAGTGACTTATTCCTTGATGAATCTCAGGCGGCTGATTTACCTGATTACTTCTGTATCAAGTCTTATTTAGAACGTTGGCAAGACCGAAAAGTTGTTTTATCCCGGTTGGTTCATACTTTAGTTTACTTTCTGTTGGTAGGACAAAATTATCATCCCAGTCATCTGCAAGATTTGATGGCTATTCCAGCTTCTTCACGAGTTATATCCAGCCTCCAAGCTTGTTTGGGTGTAGCTGCTTACAGAAGTGGTTATTACATGGCTGCTTCAAATATTCCTGAATCAGAACTTGGGCGTAACTGGCTGCTAGAAAAAGCTTTCCCTAATCTGCTTGATTTTTATCAAACAGGTCGATTGAGTAGAAAGCAATAATTAATATTCTGTTTTTGGTTCATAAAGACAAGTTTTTATTTATGAAAAAATACTTATTTATAGGATTGTTACTCTTACTCATTGGATGTTCATCTCCAGAAAAAGAAGATAAAGTCTCGGCTGTAGAATCAAATTCTTCACCTACGCCATCATTATCCTCAGCTAATGTTAATAATGCTACGCCATCGCTAAATCCAGAAGCGTTGCCTGATTTATCAAATAAAGAGAAGCTTGGAGAAGTTAATGCAGAGAACGACTTAATTGACTTGTTCTATTTTGATGGTAATGGTGTGAAAGTCAGTTTAACTATAGCAGCTGATAAAGGTTGTTTTGTCTACGTGCGGCGCAGTACTCCAGACCGAGTTGGTGAAGTTGAAATTGAGTCACTACGGCGTGAGAAGTTAGGTCTGTGGCGTTCGTATAACACTCAGCGACTTCTAACTCAACCTGCTGGCAATAAACTAAAGATTTATTCATCAAGTGAAGAACTTTCTTCTACTTATGAAAATCCTGCTGTATCACAAGAAATACTTGTGGCAGTCAAGGAATTGAAAGAGCGTGAAAAATCGTTTAAATTACTTTTACGTCAGGACTTAAGAGCGAGTGATTCAGCAAGACGAATTTATGTCAATCAGTGTCAGAAATTAGGTAATTTTTATTATAAAGAAGAACTACCTCCTCTCACAGAAAAGGAGAGGAAGGACTTTGAAAAGAGTGTTGAAAAAAGGACTGAAAATTAGTTATGAGAACAGTGATAATTGCTCCATCTGAATATTACTTTCAGTTGTAGTTGCTTTAACAGGGTGTTTGTTCTTATTTGACGACCTTTTACCCCACCCTTCTTTCACCGCGTGTTTGACTATGCGGGAACGGATATCAGCAGCTAGGGTTTCATAATCAGAGCGGATTTTTTCATACTGAATTGGGGTTGTACCAATCTTCTCCCACAGTTTATCGTATTTGAAATTCTCAAAAGGTCTGTGCCTGACGAGGGCATCATAACTTGCCCAGAGGTAAACATCCGTCCATTCAGATGAAAGCGGCACTTCAAAAGCAATTGGCATCATAAGTGCAACAACTTCGCTGCTAGAGGCGAGTTTACCTACTTCTCCCTTGTCTATCTCTTCTAGCGCTGTATCTAATCTATCGACTGCGATCGCTTTTCCTACCCAGGACGGAATTGACTGTTGCCAGCCGTTCTGCTGAGTCACAATTGGCCCGACGATGTATTGAACAATTTCATGACTTGCTCCTGCTAGATCAAGTAGACTGGCTGTTACAACTTTGTTAATCCCTTGGCTGGTTAGTAACTGAAGTATCTTTCTAGTGCTAGGAGTGAGAATTTCGCTAGCTTTTTGGCTTTTGCTGTTACGGATGGTTTCTTCGACATCGAATAAGCTTTGCTGCTGGTTCATATTCCTTATGTGTAAATAAATACTGCCAGCTAGAAATACTTCTAACTGGCAGTGCTGTTTGATAATGGGTGTGTTGTGCTATGGCAGAAGTAGGTTATCCCAAACGCTTCTAGGAGTAACGTGATGCAGCAATTGCTTCCTTGCTTGAGTGAATTTAGCTAGCAATTGAGTACTTTTTAATTTCTGCCACCAGTTGTCTTGCAGGTAGGTAAGCAGCCATAATTGTGTCTCGTGATTCCAGCTTGAGATGGAGTTACTCAAACTGAGTGCGTTGAGGATATCGTCAGGAGGGACTTCCAGTTGACTTGTGATTTCTTTTGAGATGGAAGCTAACATTGTGATGTTGGCGATCGCTTGACCAGGACTGCCTGAACTGATAGCTAGTATTTTTTCTGTTACCTCGATTTGTTGGTCTTTCAGAACAGAGATAACCTCCTCATCAGTTAACCTTTGGAAAGGTATGATTTGACACCTACTCTTGATAGTGGGTAATAGCTTTTGAGGATACGACGAGATCAGGATAAATGTTCCAGTTTTCGGTTCTTCCAGCGTCTTGAGAAGTTTGTTGGCGGCGGTAGGGTTGAGCATATCTGCTTCGTGGATAATCACCACCTTTTGCTTGGCCTTGACTGCACTAGTTGATAAAAATTCAATTGCCTCGCGCACCTGTTCTACTCGAATAGCAGGTATACCTTTCTGCTGGGGTGTATTTTCGGGATGGGTTGGTTTGATTTGTAAGATGTCTAGATGTTTATTTTCTCCTGCGATCGCAGAGCGACTCTCTCTTGGGAGTATCGCATTTGCGATCGCCAGAGCGGTTTTTCCTTTCCCTACTCCCTCAACTTGACTGCTAAATAGGTATGCAGGAGCAATTTTATTCTGTTCGATTGCTTTAGTCAGGAGAAGTTTGGCGGTATGCTGTCCGGTGATTTCTGTAAATGGGTTGTTTTTCATATCGTAGAAATTTCAGCAATTCGACTGGTTAGGTTGTCAACTCCGCTTTTGAGTTCGGCTTCGAGTTGTACAAGTAAAGTAAGGCTGTGTTTAAGCTTTTGAACGCCTACAAACTTGACTTCATCTTTGAGGTAATACAATCTTTTGGGGTTTTTAAGTTCGGCTATTTCTGCAATCTTCGTATCAGATAATTTAGTTTCTACCCCAGCTTTGGTTATTAACCAAGTGCGGAAAATAGAGGTAAGTGTTGCTACTATTTTGAGCGGGTGTTCATTATTATCTAGTAGTTTAGATACCTGCACTATTGCTAAACTTTGATGGTTTCTTAACATAGCAATAGTAAGCTTTAGGTAGTCAGTATTCTGATTGCCAACGAGATATTTTACTTCCTCGACAGAGATTATTTGTTCGCTTGCATAAACAGCAAGTTTAGCGAATTCGCTATTGGCTCGTGCAGTGTTATTGCCAATTGCTTCAGCTAGGTAATCAGTGACATCTGGCCTGAGTTTAACTTGATGGATGGCTGCATAATTTCCTATCAACTTAACTATCCCCTTTTTATCCCAACTAGGGACGAGGGGAAACTCTTCTTGTTGGGCATATTTTAGGATCGTTTTTACTACTGTCCTGCGCGAATCTGGCTTTTTATTACCAGTAATTAGTAGAATGTTGCTTGAAGGTATTCGGGAAAGGTGATTTTCAAGTTCTTGGTTATTATCTTCATTAGATAAACTTCCAATTAGAGAGTCGCTATCTGTTTGAATAATTTTGTTACCTTCTCCAAAGGGCAAGGTCATAACCTCAGTAAAGACTTTGGCAGCAATATTTTTCTCATTTCCAGATAGCTTGACGTAATTGAAAGCTTTCCATTCCGCATGAACATTTTGATTCACTAAATAATCAATTCTTTGATTGAGTGAGTAGCTATCTTCGCCGTAGTATAGATATACAGTCATGATAGATTAGATAAACATTTATTTATCAGGCGTTAGTCGCAAGCGGTGGTTTAAAAAAATAAGAGTTAGTATTAACTCTTTCCATATCCTTAGTATTTGTTATATAGCCGCTAGCAAAATATAGCGATCAGCAAATACTTGCACTTAATTTTATACTTTCTGTACTGACTTCTGATTTGAGACTTTCTCAACAGAGTTCTCTACTGGTTGAGTACCCAAATATTTCCGCCAAGAATCTAATTGTTGGAGATATTCTATTACTCCACTAGAACCAGTTACCTCATATAGCGCAATAGCTGTTTCCCACTCCTTTAAGCTGGCTTTTTTCTTGGAAAGAATTTTGACTATAGCTCCTGGAAGTTTAATCTCTTTACCAGTCTCTAGATTTAGGTGAGATACGCTTTCTAGTAATAGTTCTTGTTCGGATAAAGGAACACCGCCATCTTCAATATTCATAGTATGAAGTTGGGCACTAATTCCTGATAGAGGAAGAGTATGCTGAATTAATTTTTTAACTTTCTTGGTTTTAGTATTCCTCCTTTTTGGTTTAACGATAACTGGGTTGTTTGGTTCTGTAACTTCGTAACACTGGGGAAGTTCTAGAGAGAGTTGGCCTGTTAAGTGCCATGATGCACTTCGTTTTTCTGGCGGGATGATCCGGTACGAGAACTCGGCTGTTTTTCTCGCATCGCCAAATTTCCTTAGTTTGACCCGCATCTTGTAGCTGATAATTCCTTGAATGTAGGTTTTTGGGTCTAATATTACTGGGTTTGTATTTTCCCACCACTCAATTTCAACTACGCGATCGCCATCTAATTCGTAGATAGTTCTAACTCTGGCATTAGGATGAGATGCAAGGAATGAGTTCACCCAAGCCCTTTGTTTTTTATTAAGCCTGGGCTTACGATATGAGGATTTATTTTTCATTTAGTTACCTTTGTAATTGAAGAATGATATCTCCATCAATCCATCAATAAATTAAATAAATTAATTAATCATTTTATCAATGAATTTATGACTGATACTCGGTTTGGTTTGCTAATCTGATTTTTTACGGCATATTTCCGGTTTATGTGAACGCATCAAAATCACTTTCTACAAAGCCTGATTTACTTGTAAATATTTTTCATGATTTACAAACTGTTGAGAATTCATGAATTGGAAAAAGACTTGATATTTATTATTTTCAGTGCTTAGGTTAAATATCAAGTTTATTCATCTAGAAAAGAGATAACTGACGTTTATTATTTTCTAGTATTTCAGGAGCGGCTATTTTGAGGATTTCTTCTCGCCTTTTTTCGATAATGTCAAGATAGTATTGACGTGAATAGCTCTCATTAGTGCTGGTATTAGTAATACCTCTGATTCCGTAATAGTAAATTACTACATCACCAGGCTTTCCTAATTTAAGAAGTTCTTTTTCCCCAACACGAATTTTGCGAGTAATGCAGAGTTTTTCTATCGGGTATTTTCCTGATAAAATCTGCGATTTTACTTCTCTGAAATATTCCTCTGCTGTGGATTCCTTTTGGATTAAGTAGGTTAGATATTCAACAGGGAATTCTTTCTCTAGCTTTGAGCGAGAACGGCTTCTCCAACTACCTTTGCGGATAATCCAGTTATCTTTCAGCCATAACAGATAGTTCTTAGTTCCCCTTTGCGGAATAAACATTGCATTGGCAATAAACTCTAATTTGACGGTTATTCCTTTGGGTAATTGAGACTGAAGTGTGGCATAGACTTTTTCTGGGTTGGGGTGAGTAAAGAACACCCCGTCAGTATCAACTTCTACAGGGGTTGCGCCAGCATGATTGATTACCTCAATCATGAATTGTAGGATGCGCCGACCGTAAGCTGTTACTAAGGCGGCTGCTTCCATATCGTTGAAGGCTAGTTCCGATGTTCCGAAGAACCCAAACTGAGAATTAGCTAAAACTTTGGTGGATTCTCTTTTTTCCTTGGCAACAATGTCTCCGGTGCTGGCAACTTGTTCCAACCTTGATTTCTCATTTACCAAATATTGCAAGATGCTCAAGCCGATTCGCTTTGTATCTTTACGAGAGACAATCCCTTTCGACAAGATGGTTTTGGGGTACATAGAACTGATATCGATGTATCCAACCTTTTTATATAGTCCTGGAATAGAGTAGGCTATCCCCCCTTGAAATTTATACTTACGGTCGGGTTTGGGTTTGTATCCTGGGTAGTGATGCGAGAATATTTGCTTCCATTTGGTGCCGTTACCAGCGAGAGCTAACTGCTGGAGGTTCATTCCCGGTACAACCAGTGCTTCATAGTGATATGAGGGCACAAGTCTGTTAGCTATGAGTTGCGTATCTTCCAAGTCGTAAATAAGGTAATGCTTGATTTTCTGCCATCCCCTACTACCAGAACCGGCTTTCCAGCAGGCGAGAATTTCTTCATAGGGGAGAACCAGTCGCGCTTGCTTACGCAATCCCATTTCCAGTACCACCTGTTTAAGCGATCGCCCGTTAGTAAGTTCCTTGGCGACAAAATCCCACCGGAGAACGCAGATAAAGATATCTACGTGCAGGCAGTTGCGGATGAATACCTCTCGAATTTCCAGTGGTTCGCCGCGTACTTGGGCAGTTCGGATAGTGCGCTTCTTAGATGCAATTCTAAATGGATGAGAAATGCCATGTAACTCGCAGCGGGTGATGAGAAATGGTAGGTCAAATTCTGTTCCATTGTAGGTGTAAATTACTTCTGGTTTGCTTGCTTCTAGGTGTTTGAAAAACTCCAGGAGGATTTTGCTTTCGGCTTGATCCATAAAGATGGCAATCTCCCCTATCTCCCTCATACAGCCAATTGCATAGATACGATTTTCTCTTGGGTTTATCCCTGCGGTCTCAATATCGACTACCAGAGTTTTGAGCGCCCCGTAGGTCGGAATATTTACTGTGGGATACCACTCAGATATTGGGGTAGTATCTGACCAGAATATGTCGAGTCTTTCCTCATCAACGATAATCTTATTACCAGATTTGCTAATAAAATCTCGGTGGTTGTAATTCATAATTTCCAAAATTAATTACTCTTTTTTGGCATGAATACTTGTGGTTTATCTGGTGGTTTTTTTGATGATAAAAATACCTCAAAAATTATGTCTAGATTATTAGGAAGTGCGAATATTGAAAGCGGCTGTGTATGTGGTTATTAATAAAAATTTTGACAGATCCCTTGCTGGTTCTAAAATGAAATTGGACTTCATCGCTGACACGCCCTAGCTTATGCAAGACTTTAGACAAGAAATAAATGCCAGAGCTTCTATGGATTTGGAACAGCGAAGGACTTGGTATTCTCCCGTTGCTGATATTTATTACAATGCAAGACCGCACTATCCAAAGGAACTAATTGATTGGTCTGTGGCTTTAGCCCAACTTGACTCAGATGCATCGATTCTTGAGGTTGGTTGTGGCCCAGGAAATGCGACGGTGGCTTTTGCTCAATTTGGTTTTTCAATGACGTGTATTGAGCCAAACCAGGATTTTTATCATTTGGCACAACACAACTGCGATCAATATCCAAAAGTTACAATTTGCAATACTTCATTTGAGGAGTGGGAACTAGAAGCAAAACAGTTCAATGCCGTTCTATCTGCCAATGCCTTTCATTGGATACCGGCAGAGATTAGATATACCAAGACAGCATCGGCAATGTGCGATAACGGTTTTCTTATTTTGCTATGGAATCTGACCCCAGAACCGAAATACGAAGTTTACCAAGTTCTAGAGGAAGTGTATCAAGCTTATGCGCCCTCTTTTGTTCGATATGAAGGTGCCCAGATTCAAGCGGAGATTTTGAGGGGGTTTGAACAAGAGATTTTAGACTCCAATTGTTTTCAAGAGTTGGTTGTCGAGCAAACTGCGTGTGAAGTCACCTATAGCATTGATGACTATCTCAAGCTTTTGAGTACCTTGCGGAGACTAGAGCCACAAGCCAAAGAGTTACTATTTGCAGGATTGCGTCAGAAGCTAGAAAAATTTGGAGATAGCGTACAACTTGAGTTTCTTTCTGCTGTTCATGTTGCCCGCAAAGCACCTGTGCGAGGTTAAGAGAATTGCACAAATGTCTGCTCGCTGCTGGTAATTCAAGTCCTGTACGAAGGCTAATTGCTTCAACTGGCATAATTTTAATCAGATACTTCCAGAATGCCAGTTGTTAAATTTTCTTGTGGTATTACTTGATATCTTAATTTTTTGCTTCTCAGTCAGGGCAGTCTTTATTAATATTGAGGCTTACTGCACAAGGTAGATATTGCTGTAGATGCAAGTGTATTATATTTAATGTAATTTTTGAATAAGGCTGAAAAAATCTTTCCCCAAAGTTTTTATTGGGGAAAGTAAGTGTTTTTACAAAGTGACGAACATTTGAATTAGGCAGTTTGTAATTGAGACTTCATCTGAAGCTCTTGTACCATTTGTACCCATGCAGGTGCTTTTTTACCTTTAATGGGAGTAAGATTGTTCCAGTGTCTTTCGAGTTCAGATTGGGATAAATGTGGGAGTTGTTCCTTACCCCAATTTATAGCATCTTGGATTGTTTTCCAATTAGTCCAAGGTTGTTTTTCTTCTTTGATATTGCTTAACTCAATGAGTGTCGCTTCCAACCAAAGTTTAGCTGCCTCCGAGTCACGCATTAACTGTTGTCTTGACATTAATAGGGCAATACTTGCCTGAATCTGGGTTAGTTCCCACATCTGAGAAATAGTAACGAGTTCCTGCCAAGTTTCTTCCTCCAGTTGAGTAATTTGTCTATTATCAGGGGCAGTTTTAGCCACTAGCAGGTCTTTGAGAAACCCAGTTAAACTTGAGTATATGACGAATGGGTTTTTCCCATACTCTATTAAGTCTTGGAGGATTTGTAAGTTAGCTGTTACCTCCCCTTTAGCAAGATTTTCGGTTAGGGTAAGTAGATCGTGTTCGGGAACGACACCTGATAATTCCCAAACCCAGTTTGGTGTGATTTCATCTACTCCCAGGTTGCTCAATTGATCGAGCAATACAAGACAGTTGCGAATAAAACCTCCACAAGACTTGACGATCGCCCAAATACCAGGTGCGTTAATGTTGATGTTTTCATTCTGGGCAACTTTTGATAAATACTGAACCAGTGTTTCTAGTCCTACTCTCCTAAAATCAAACTTTTGACAGCGCGAGATGATAGTTTCAGGAACCTTGTGTATTTCAGTTGTGCAGAAGATGAAAACTACATGACGGGGTGGATTTTCAATAGTCTTGAGAAACGCCTGCCACGATTGACTGCTTAGGGCATGACATTCATCAATAATGAAAATTTTGTACCTTCCCTCAACTGGTGCAAACTGGGTAGTGGAAATTAACTCGCGGATTGTTTCTACCCCGCTATTGCTGGCAGCATCTAACTCAGTTACATCTAGGGAAGAAGAGGCTGTAATTCCCTTGCATGAATTGCATTCTCCGCAGGGCTTGGTTGTTGGCTCCTGGGTTGACTGACAGTTGAGGGATTTAGCGATGATGCGGGCGGTGCTAGTCTTGCCTGTACCTTTGGGGCCATTAAATAGGTAGGCGGGTGCAATCTTCTGGAGTGCGATCGCCGTCCCTTGCGCGTCTCCTTTAGGAGAAGGCGGGCGTTTCGCGATCGTGGAGTGACTCCCTCCTGGGAGTATTGCATTTATGAGAGTGCGGACGATATGTTCCTGCCCCATAACTTCACTAAGGGTCTGGGGACGGTATTTGAGATGTAGTGGTTGGTACATAGTTTTGATGATAAACGAGTGTTTTATTTACTCCCTACCAGTGTGGTTGGTAGGAAGTTTGATTTTTTAGGCAGTCGCCGCTTCTTTTTTCGTTCGTGGCGATCGTGAGGTTGACTTATCTTTGGTAGTATCTTTCGCTACCACGCATGGCGTTTCTATTTGAGGAGTTTCACTATCGTCTGTTGCCTGTGCCACATTTGTTACTTCTTCAGGGCTAGGCTCAGTTTGAGTGCTAACTTCTGTTACTTCTTCAGTACTAGGCTCACTTTGAGTGCTGACTTTTGCCTTTGTACTTTGGCTATTTACCTTTCCAAACCCCTGCTTGATTTCTACAGGCATTACCAGATACAACTGATTGAGCAGCCCTCCCATCGGGCAGACAATGACTGGTTGCGTGGGTTTGTTGCACCGCACCACGATTTCATCAGTACTGATATGCTTTAATCCTTCGATCAGGTAGTCGATGTTTAATCCAATACTGATGTTTTCTGAATTACTAGTTACCGATTTCATCAGTACCGAGTCAACTGCATCCCCGATATCAGTAGCTTCGGTGTATAGTGTTGCCTGTGTAGCTTCCAATTCCCAGAGGATTTTGACAACCTTTTGCTTGCGTTCGGCTAGATAACTTACCCGCTTCAGCGCGCTCTCAAATCCCTTGCGCTCTAATGTAAATTCATACTCAAACGACCGAGGAATCAAGCTATTGATTTTGGGATATTCTCCCTCCAGAAGCCGGGAAATGAGCTTTGTATTAGGAAGGCTAAACTCGATAGTTTTATCTGATAGAAGAATATTGCACACGCTTGTATCGGCGCTTTGAGAGAGAATTTTGTTTAACTCGCCAAGTGACTTACCTGGAACAGTGAAGTTGATTGGGTCAGAATATTCGCTATCGAGTGTTCCTGTTACTAGCGCTAATTTGTGACTATTTGTACTAGCAGCTTGCCACTTGTTGGTATCAATTTTGAAGTTGACACCAGTTAAAACCAACTTTGTTTCGTCGCTGCTGGCGCAATAGAGCGTCCCTTCAAGTGCAGCTTGGAGTTTCTTGGCACTTAAGTTTATCTCCATCGGGTTTTCTCCCTTGGGAAGTGTTGGGAACTCGTCAGATTTTCCGCCAATTAGTCGGCACTTGCCGCTATTGTGAGTAATTATGCAGGCTTGATTTTCTACTTCTAGGGTAATTTCGCCTTTAACATTACTAACAGTATCAGTTAGTAGTTTGGCAGGAAGTGCTACCTGACCTGAAATTTCGACGTTAGCGGTGGTTGTAGTATGAATTGTGAGGTTAAGGTTTGTACCTGTTGCTGATATTATCCCGTCTTCGTCTGCAATCAGTAAGATATTTCCTAAAATTGGGTCAGTGGGTTTAGGACTGATTGCGAGATAAGCGGTTTCTAGAATTTCTGCGAGTTTAGATTGTTCAATGGTTAGTTTCATTTGTTGCTTGGTTTTTAGTGGATGATTTCTTAACGGGCGCTATTTCTAGCACCCTTTTTGCTTAGATGAGGTAGTTTGTTTTAGTAAGGCAGTTGTTCCATCTCAGTACTGTATGCTGTATAATCATGACCTGCTGTACTAGGAGGAAGTGCTGCTATTGGCATATCGGCTGCACCTATGAGGCGGTTATGTTCTGCTACAACGGTTGATGTTTTACCGATGCGGTGAGAGAATTCGGGATTTGCCTGCATCGTTGTTTGGATATCGATTTCTTTGGCCTCTGAGAAGAATTCGAGAAAATCGCTGCCATCGGGGTTTGGTGATTTGTAGGAAGTGACAACTGCTACCCAGGATTTATCTCTTTGGTTAACTGCTTCTTTCGGTTCAAGGGATGGTGTGAAGGTGGGTTGAAATGCACCAAGGCGATGAAACTCTGCACGTTTTTCAGCGACAGTTGTATCAGTAAATCGGGCGAATGCAACCTCTAGTTCGCGTTGGAACTGTTTGTAAGCCTCGCCAAATTTTGATGATGCAACGCCTTTGATTGACAAGACAATTGGTACTGAGTGCAGGTTGTTATTATTTTCATCGACAAGTTGCAACAAGTAGAATCGTCTCAATACTGCGGCATCTTTGCCAAGTGCTTGGTACATTTCGTACCCATCAGGTGATTCGTACACCCCCACAATTTTGCCGTCATCGCGCTGTTCAATATATCTGGGAGAAATATCAAGAATGTGCATTCTGGGCGATTGCAACAACACTCCCATTTCTGGCGTGCCACTGGAGAAGGTGTGCTTGTGTGTTGGTTCTTGTCCTTGCCAGTTAATTGCTGCTAAATACTTATCTTTTATAAACAACCCAACTTTTTCTGCTTCCATGTGGTTGATGACTTGGCAGATGCAGATATTGCTAATCGGCGCATTGTACTCAGGATTTGCAAATTTAGAAATAGCTGATTTACGCTTTTGTATGTTTGCCCCATTCTGAACGGTTTGTTGAGGGGGTTCTGACTCGGACGCTGCGCTTTCTTCAATAGCAGAATTAGTAGGCTTTGTTTGATTTCTTGCCATAATTTTAATTAATTGAAATCAATCTTTAATGCGTCAAGCAAAAAGCCGTTGTAAAAAATAAAAGTCGTCTGTTATAAATGACGACTTGAAAGATTTATTAATTTTTCGCTATTTGGATATAGTTTTCATCATTTAAACTTTAGAATCTTTAATCGAGAAAACCTCGTAATCGCTTGTGGAGGTAAACCCTCTCGCAGTGCTGTTCTCAATGCACTCTTTCTTTAATTCGGTAAAGTTGTTCATGTAAGTGTCTTCCTGAATAATTCCAGTTTTGGTATTTAAAAGTGTCTGATAGATTTGCTGAAGATTGATGATGATTTGTCTAAGAACAGATGTATTTTCATCTGTGAAAGTCAGTGACACAGATGTTGTGCTTGAATTGTGAATTGCAACTGTTTGTTCTTCAGGTGCGCCATAAGTTGTTATGTGACTATCTTTACCAGGAATAAATCTGTAGGAAGCAATAGTTTCAATTGCCATATTTATCTCCTTGTTCGTTGGGGTTTAATTTCAAGCATTTTATTAGTAAGTTTGGTGACATTACTGACTTTCCAACCAGCAAGCTTGCACTTAGTAACTGCTAGTTCTAATTCTTGCTGTGTAAGGATTTTGTATCTCGCATATTTTCCGAATTTAGGGAAAATGTACGTGACATATCTAGTTTCATCAATTTGGCAGTACGCCATACGCTTGTAGTACACTATGGTTTAATTATTTTGACGATTCTAGTAGCTACATTTGTAGGGTTATTTGAACTCAAAAAGGCATCTTTATCTACCAACTCCACATAGCTCTTATTGCTCTGTAGCCACTCTTTTAAGCTTTGATACTTCCGATTGAAGAAAACCGACTCAGGTACGACTGAAACTAATACACCACCTGATATAATTAACTTCCAAGCTTGATAGATATGCTCGACAAGTTCGCAAAATGGAGGATTCATGATACAGGCATTGTATAAATGACTGGGGTTAAACTCCAGAAAGTTTTTCCCTACAAGATTAAATCCTTTGAGTTCTAAAATTTGTCGTAGGTTGTAATTCACCTCAACTACCTCTAATTGAACATTTGGGTAAGTTTGAGTGATATAATCAGCAATATTTCCGCTACCAGCGCTAGGCTCTAAAATTCGCCAATTTGGTTCAATATCTGCCAGTTGAACAAGCCGTTGACAGACGGGTTTGGGAGTAGGAAAGAAATCTCCAGATTTCATGCCAATGATTTCTAACTCAAGCTTATTAAGTTGTTGCTTGGTAGTATCAATTGCTTCAGGTTTTACTACCTGTTGAATTTCTGTTATTGCTGATATGATTTCGCCTGATGTATTTAACCCGGCACGACTGAGAGATTTTACCCAGTCTTGGTAATATTCGCCTTCTAGTATTTCTTGGACTTTCTGGCTAATTTCTCCACTTTGAGAAATCCTAAATAGGACTTCCACCTGTGATTTACGAAATATACCGCGTAGTATTGGTGGGATATTTCCTGTTTCCCACATTTGTGCGATCGCAAATAGCCAAGACTGGATAATCTCAAGTTCAATTCCTTCTTGGATTATCCCTTGAGCTATGGTTTTACGGCGCTTTGTTGCCCTTTGATTCCCAATAGCAGGATTTTTCTTTTGGTCAATATTTGACTGCATTGAGGCAGCTAGCTTGCGGAGAGTTTCTGCTTTTTCTAAGTTAGGAATATTGAAAATATCTAGTGATGAGTTATCCTCGTTGTAAGACAGATTCAGTAGAGATAGTTGCATGGCTAGATTCCTTTAAATCTTTAACGGCGCATTTAAGAATTAGGGAGGTTGGTACATTCCAAGTTTTTACCTCCCATTCAGTAGCTAATCGTTCGGAGTGACGGATCACTGCACTACTACATTTGTTTTTTCGGAGAAGCCAATCTCTAAACTTTTCGGCTTGTTCTTTGGTATCGAACCCGAAATAGCTGGTTTTTCGGGTTCCCAAGGGATCAGTAATAGTTGCTACCCGACGTGAGAGGATATTGAGCGTCCAACCACTGTTAGAAGTGAGTTCGATTTTGGTGATATTTAATTCTGTTGGATTCATAATTCCACTTCAGGAATTGCTGCTAAATATTCCGTAGTTGATATTTCTCTTGCCAGCCATTTATCATGTGCTTCTTGAGGAGTTATTTTATCGGCTAAATGTTTCTTTTCATTGTTGTCTCCTATAAAAGGAGCGAGTGTTTCTTCTAACCGTTCTTTGAAAGCCAAATGTTTTTTATCAGAGTAACTAAACTGGTAGATACTATCAGTATTTATGAACAAGTAAACTAGGCTTATTTGTTCTAATGGCATTCCAGTTCGTTCGTGAAGGAGAAATAATCTCAATTGGGTTTGCCACTTGCTCTCAAGAATTTCAAATTTAAGAGGTTTTTGAATTGTCCAGTCAAACCCAACTACTTGATTTTCACCATAGATAATAAGGTCACACTCGCTATAGAGAAGGATATCGTGATATAAATATTGAAGTTGGGCGTTCCATTGTTTGTTTCCAAGGATGTTTAGAAAAGGTTTTACCTTATCGACCCAGTTATTAATTTGGGGGTATTCCTTTAAGAAAGGTTCGACTGGTAGACCTAACCCAATTTGTTGCATGACGAGATGAAACTGACCTCCAGCAACTTCGGATTCACTTTTTACAGTGAGATTAGAATAATTTATTGTCGATAAACACTCTGGATGATGTTCGGCTAGCTCAAGTGTTTTGTGATTGAATCGATTCATAAAAATCTATCCCAAATTTGTTTTTTGGGATAAATATGCGTGAGCTATTTGTGGTGATTTTTCTACGGTATATAATATTTTTTCAGATTGTCGATACTTGCGTATAAACTTCGGGTTGACATTGCTTTGAGGTCAAAATAACTGGCGAACTTTTTCAAACCCCCGGTGAGGGTTAATTCTAGCAAGTACTGGGCTGCGATCGCACTCGTCATTTTATTGACAAATAGCGACTGATAATTTCGGGCTTGAATTTCTGCACATGAGAGGTTGTTGTCGGTGAGTTCTTCCAGTTGAGGAACTAACAATTCCGGGTGAACCAGCGCCGGAGAGGGAAGATGCAACCAGAATTTAGGTTTGTCTGGGTTATTGGCAGCTTGAACTATATCAAAATTAGAGTGCGTTCCAACTACTATTTGGCCGGAGTGGTTGCTGTTTCCACAATCCAGCCAAAATAGCGATGCTGGCTCATTTGCACTGTTCAGTTTGAGAACTGAGTGAATTTTGCTCCTGGCTGTGCTGTTATCGACACAGCCAATAATTACCGTTAGGGTATTCCACCAACTGGCCGTGCGAATCAAGTCTTCTTCAAACCAGTCGCAAACAGCTGTAATCTCTATTCCATACTTGGCACTGCATCTTGCAGCTAGCGTTTCTGCCTTTGGTAGCCCAATTTCAGCTTGTTGATAATTTTGGCGGCTGATATTCTTGAGTTCGACAGTATCGCCATCGACGATCGCAAAGTTAATTTCTTTCCTAGTGCGCTGGAGTTGCAGAATAATTCGACATAAATCTTCTGCAAGAAACCCGCCTGTTCCTCCTGCTCCTACTAAGATGAAGTTGATACGGGTATGATTACGAGGTAAGACTGGTAAAGCTTGTTGGTAAGCAGTTAATTCGAGCATTTTACCTGTGGCGGAAGTTCAAATATTTGATTGGGGTTGATGTCGAAAAAGTAATTGTATATCCCGATACGGGTGTATATTGTGGGAATGATATTCAGTGTGCCGATGATCGCGAACACTCGAAATTTGCCTTTTTCTTCTAGATTGTCCGCACTTGAAGGGTAAGCAGCTAGAGTTCCATGACTGTGTATTTCCACTAGCCCATCCGTATAGCTTTTGTTAAGTGCGCTTTCTAAAGATAGGACGTGAGTAGAGGACGCAGTTTGCAGTGGCGTGTGACACCACCATTGGTTGTTTGTCACTCCCAAGTAGAATAGGATTTCCTGGTCGGGATTGATACTGGCGGCATTGATAATATCGGTGATTACAAGGCTTGGGACTTTTGGGACTTTCAGGCGAAAGTAGGGTTCAAGGGGTTGGAGTCCAGCAACTTGAGTTTGAGTCACTTGCAAGCAAACCTCTAACTCACGGCGGTGCGATCGCAAGAAAAGTCCATTTGCTGCCAGCCAATATTCCTGAAGTTTTTGGCTGTAGGGAGGAAAATTATTACTTGTAGCGAAGTGATAACCGATAAAGGCATTCATGGCTAATTGAACAAATGATTGATAATGTCTTCTGGGGTTGTGACTTTCCAGCTATGAACGGAAACAAGGTCACTTGAAGGGTAGGATTTGGGTTTAGACTCGTGCAATTTGATTAGCTGGTTGCAGATATTGTCGGGATGAGTTTTTGATTTGCCTTGGGACAAGTCCTTATTAAAGGGTGATTTCCAGAACAACTCCCAGGTTTGGCTTATAGTTGCAGCACTGCACATACCGAGAGAATTTCCCCCATAACAAATACTAGAGTCGTCCCAAACGTTAGGTAGAGGTGGCTTGTATAGTTGCGCGTCTGGTTTAAATACCCTCCCTTTAACTGCCCATAGGTAATATCTACTACCGTATCCAGCAAAGAGGAATGCAGGCATGGGGACAGTAATTACTTTCGTTTCCTGTCCCATAATTTGAATTTGATATTTTTGGGGAGAGTAAAACTGAATAATTGCCTCTCCCTCTGGATTTTTACCCCACCAAATCGTGTTGCTAGAAAGCCATCCAGATGTAGCAGTTTTACTTGTGAAGGCTTTCTCTACTGCTTCAGGGGAAAGAAATTTGTATTTAGACTCTTTGCCTTCGTGTTCGACTAAAATAAACTGTCCTTTGAGGATAACTAACTGCGCTAGTAACTCATCTTGGGGAATATTCCCAAGCAGGATTTGCGATATACTTTCTAAGTTAATTATTGGTAATATGTTTGTATCTAAATTCATGCTTTTGATGATTGATTCCAAATTCTGACTGCTGCTTTCCGAGCATGAAGAGATGTTTCTAGCAAATGGTTAAGCTTATTTGATTTTTCCATCATCGAGATGGCTTCTTTCCACTTTTGACTGAGAAATATGATATTTTCATAAGTCCATTCCAGCCAATCGCTTGTTTCACACGTAACATCTAGCCAGATATTTTCAGTCGAGTAATCTATAATTCGTATGCCTGCATCTAAATATTGAAGAGGACTTTTGTAACGACGGCATAGCTTGACAAGTGTCTCGAAGTAAATTTCTTCTGCTAGAGCAATGTAATCAGGAGTAAAACCAAAATTTAGTTCCCATTGGCTTATATTGTACCCTTGCCCCATCAACGACAGCAGGAACTTTTCTGAGTATTCTAGTTCCTCGAAATCTTCATTCCACCACTCAAGTCTTTGTGGTGAAACGAGAATACTATTATGTTCAGGACTAAACTCAATCTCATCGATATATTCTATTGGGAAGAGATGATCATTCACCAGTTGAATAAATTCAATTTCTCTATCCATATAGGCGCTTGCTGGATGTGATTGTTTATCAATATGAATGGTTGATTCTAGCCATTGTTCTGGGAATATTTTTCGATACAGGCTTAAGAGATTTACTCGTTCGGAGAGATTTTCTAGGTAGATAATTGCTGTTAAACAAGTAATGGGTATTTTGAATGATTGTATGTTTGCAAGCATAATTAACCCTGTTTTGTCACTCCAGGAAAAGAAAAATCAAAGCCAAATTTTGAACTGTAGATATAACGGTCATTTGAGCGTTTATTTTCTAACACAATGGCTCAAATCATGGTTTTTTGGTAAAAGTCTTATGCTGTAAGCATTCCAGATTATTCTCTCCCGAAAGTGATAAAAGAGGGTTAATCAGCCGCCATAACTCATAGCGGCTATAAATTTGTTATTACAGTACGGGATATCTACTCGTAGTAGCAGGTTGATGCTTAAGGCTTCGAGTTACTTTTTCGATGTAGGTTTCCCAATTTTGACCGAGCTTGATAGCTTTTTCTATCTCAGGTTGTAGGGTAATTAAATTTTCGAGACTAACTTGATTTTTTATCTCCAGAAGCTTTATCTGCCACCCTAACTTTAGTGCAGGATTTATTTCTTCAGAACTATTTTTCAATTCTCTGAATTGACTTCCCTTAGTACCTGCTTTTTTTACTAAACGAATTGAAACTGTATCATCAGTTGTTTGTCGTTCAATTTCGGCATTAGCATATTCTGGAAAGTAGACGCTAATGGCTGTTTTGAGGGTATTGTCATCTTGGGCGATCGCCTCATCAAGAGAAATTTCTTGTCCTTCGATAATCGCAACGTACTTCATGGTAATTAAAATAGTGACAGTTGGTTGTTAGGCGCGGGTGTTTTCTCTTTATCTTCAGACAGGTTACGCTTTTGTACTTGTCTTGATTGTTCCTGTTGATTCTGATGTATAGTCTGCTTTTCCATCCTTTGCTTGCAGATATCTAACATCTCTGGGAGAGATTTTTCTAAATCCTGTAGCAAGTTATTGATGACAGGATGAGATGTTATTTCAGCAACGTTAATTATCTTAATAATTGGAGGTGCGCCTTTGATCCCAATTGAGACAATTACTGTTTCAGAATTTGGTATTAGTTGAATGGTTATTAAGGTGGTTTTTGTGTCAGAAGTGCCTAAACCTATCTCGATAGATGAATCTTGGTTTATAACTTCAGTGTTTACTAATTCATCTAATGTTTCTTCTAAATCGCTATTCTCCTGAATATCAGGATTAAAATCTCTACTGCTATAACTGTCTTCAAGGTTAGTTACATTCTCGTCAGGTGATATTTGACTGCTCATGATTAAGAGAGATTGGCTAATCTAAATAAGGTGCGGATAGTAATACCTGTCTTGTTAAAAGACTGCCATTTGTAAGCGCATTCGCCTGATTTGTACTTAGGAGAAAGTTGGCTCCAAGTGTCCCATGCTTTAAATAAAATGGGACTAACACTATGAAGTGCCATCCCGACTTGAATCCACGAGTGGTAATCATCTGCAAATCGAGGGTGTATGACTTCAAGTAGTACAAGTGCAGTCTGGATATTTGTCTCGATTGAGGGAATTAAATGAGCGTATCTGTCTACCCCATATCTGCGGTTATATTTTTCTTGGGGTAGGTTAAACTTTCTTGCTTTCTCCTGTTTGGCAAGCATCTGAGCAATTACCCAGTCGGGGGCTATTTCTATTTGGCGCTCAGATGGACTACAGCCAGGAAGCCATCTGTAATTTCTGCCCTCTGGGTGAAAAGAAGGGGGAAGGATTGAGGCTAGATTTTTGCCTCGAAACTCCAATTGTTCATCCTTCCCAGTTTTGATTTTGCGAGATTTTACTTCCCAAGCTTTTGAATCTGGGATGAGGTACAAACGCTGGCTCCGATATTTCCTTCCAGAGGTAAATGCAATTGTGGGAGGAAGGTATTTTTGAGCGCGATCGCACAACGATTCCATAGGAGTATCGCACAACGACTCCGTAGGAACATCGGTTGCTTCGGCGGGTATTATCTGGTTGAGTTCTTCTGGTTCTGTATGTTCGTTAATTTGAATAATTTGTCGCCAGGAGGTTTCGCCGTCGCAGTCAATAGCTACTAAATATCCTTGGGGATGATTAGAACCGCATACCAAGGCTACACCAGTGGGGGTGATCAATCTGTTATTTGTCCAAACTTTTAGGCGGCGGCGGACGAGTTCGGCTTGTAGTTCTCTGGGAGAGTAGGTATTTTTTTCCCATTCTTTCCCTAGAGGACGTTTACCAAAGGTAGGGACGATTCGCCATTCTTCGGGTAAGTTGTCAAGTGAAGATACCAAATGACGGATTTGGGCGTGCATGAATTCATGTGGCTAATTATTTCGATAATTAATGCACGGGTGCGTTAGTGACTGTGGTGGTTTGATATTATGATTACGGTGCTAACTGATGGCCTGCTTCAACTAGCTTGGTAAGGGTATTTTGGTCAAACGCTTTGATACCGGATACAAATTGTTGCCACTGCTGCCATTTCTCCTTTGAGTAAGCATGATTGGGATCAAAGTTGCAAACTTCACAGAATTTATGAAAGTCAGCATTCCAATGAAACGTGCAGATGCCTGTTATTAAATAATTGATTTGTTGGTTGCTCATGAGTGATATTTTAGCTTCTGATTTCTGTTTTAAGCCAACCTTTGGTTCAGAGCATTTTCGACTTGATAAGTTCCAAGAGTACAGTTTGTATTGAAGGGAAACGTAGGAAATTCAAGATAATTATTCATGGTTTTTGTTACCTTGCACAGTACCATTATCCCGTCCCTACCCTTTTTTTCTTGATTGTGATAGTAGCTGATAATCTCAAACTCATTATTACCAGCTTCAAATCTGCTTCCTACATATTGGGAGATAGCGTTTTTCCAATCTGGCTGCCAGAGCATGAGTGTATCTATTGCCATTGCTCTAACAACTGGGTTATCTAATTTCATTAGAATATCTGGTAAGTAATGGCATTGTTTGGCAATTACTTCTCGTGCGTAATTTATCAACCAATACTCAGCTTCTCTTAAAAGAGCTTTTGATTCTAGATTTTGGCATACTTCATCGTAAACTTTAGACATTAAATATGCCCTTTGTTCAAAAACCATTCCATTAGTTCGTAGTTTTAAGTCTGATGGATAATTAATCATTAAATCAGTAAGTTCATCGCTGATTTTGGGAAGAGGATATTTATCATTTTCTTGCTCTTTGGGATGGGATATTTTTACTTCATATCCTAGATTGACAGCATGATTGATAATAAAGTCGATGCTATTAGACTCAACAAAATCTCCTAACTTAAAATCTGTTTCTAGGAGGAGATATGTTGGTGCATGGAGAATTTGAAACCGCTTAGGGTTTTGGCTTGAATCCGCTAATAGTTCGATGTACATTGCTTATTCTCACAAATTTTCATAAATCTTGTGCGTAAGCGATGTATGTGGTTTAATTACTGAAAAAATAATCCTACCCAAGATAGGTAGGATCATCTTAATTATTGATTAATGGTTCTTGTTTTTGTAGGATTGATTATTTCCTCCAGTAGAGATAGCCCAACTGATTTAAACAGTGCTTTGTTATCATCAGGGCAGCGTTGAATTGTTGTACAAGATGAGCAACCGTATTTGCAAGGGCAATTATCTACTAGAAATTTTGCCTTAATAAAAGCGGTTTCTAAATACTTGATGAGAGTATCGCACATACCTGTACCGTGTTCGCATGTATCGAAGAAATAGCCTACTATGTTATGATTTGATGGTACTTCGATTAACATGAAATCGATATCTCGACTGTTTGCTCCATGTTCGACAAGTGGTAAACTGAGCATGAGTTGGTGTGCGAGAGTATGAACGCAAATCTGAGTTTCATTGCTTTCAAATAGTTGTTTCTCTTCATTGGAAATATATTTCTGTTTGTTGAGTATCTCTTTTCGGAGATTTTTGACGATGGCTGAAAAATATTTTCTTGCATCAGCGTTAATTTCAACCCTAACGCAGAATGTATTGTAATTAAGAGCAAATGCTTCCTTGTATTTATTTTCCTCCAAGAGTTCGACAAATTCTCGTTCAATAAGTTGGGTACTGCAAGCAGGACAAGTTTGTATGTGTCCGGGTAAATTTAAATTGAAGTTGCGACATCTGTTATTAGTGCAAGTCCATTTTTGTTCCAGCCTGTACAAGTTGTACCCGTAAATTTCTTCTTTGATTTTGGCTGAAACAGGTGTAAATCTAGCTGCGCCTTGGGAAAGATTGATAATTTTGGCTTCCCCTGCAATTTTGATTTCCTCGAAATTTAGGCTTCCTTCGGGACGACTAAATAGGTTGGTTGCCTCAATTGGCTTGAGAATTGCTTTCCCTTCGGTTAAATTTAGCTCTTGTGATTTATACTGTACGGGGTTGCCGTCAAAGTCTTGAGCAAGATATATGGCACCAGGGTAAACTTCTCGTAGTGCAGATGATGCCGAACTTTCCTCAAACTCTTCTGCACTATCTTGATTGATATAACTGATGTTTTGGTCAGTGTTGCCTCTGAATTTAATTTTTGAGTGGACATAACCAAGGTTTCGATTAGTTGTCAGTCTTTGGTTATAACTGAAAATCAGTTGATTATTACCGATTAGCTGTCGTGCGATCGCATCGCCAGAAGTACCAAAATGTCGAGCAATTTGAGCTTGTGTTGGTTTACTTTCTTTGCAACAGGCGAGAATGTGCTGCTCCAAAATTGTTTCATAATTGTGGTTAAAGTTGATAATTTCTGGAGGATCAGATAAGAGGCGTTCCGGGTAATTGGCGTAGTAAGAATCCATAATCGACCTTTTTGACGGGATAAATACCAATAGCCCTGCTTCCTGTCTGCCTGCACGTCCCGCCCTTTGGCGAAAGGCAAGAATTGAGCCTGGGTAACTATGTACGATAGTTGCATCAATAGACCCGATATCCAGACCCGCTTCTAAAGCACTTGTGGATATAATGAACTTGACCTTCCCGCCCTGTATATCTGCAATAATTTTGTTACGCTGATTTGCCTTCATGCTGCCATAAAATGCTGAGATGCTTTCTCCCAAGTGAGTCAATTGCATCTCGATTAAAGCTTTACGAATGGCATTAGTTAAAACCTTTACCAGTTCTCTACTATCGCAGAAACAAATCCCGACTATTCCTTTACTTACAAGCATGGCTGCAACTTGGGCAGTTTGGTAAAGAGTATTGTTTCGTGCTTTGAGGCTAAGGAAAGTAATCTCCGAGCGTTTTGCCCCACTTTGGTCGATAATAGCAAGGTTGCTTTGTTCTACTCGATTGGATATCTTCTGGGCAATTTCGCTACTGTTACTAATTGTTGCAGAAGCGAAGATGTACTGCAATTTAGAAATATTATTGCCAGCAGATTCTATCATTAATTGAGTTCGCCGATTAAGTAGGGCAAAGTGTGAGCCAAAAATGCCTTGATAGAAGTGCGCTTCATCACAGACGATGATTGAAATTTTTCTGATTGTTTCCCTAAATCCCCAGTTGGAGTCAAACTGATAATTGTTCAGTTCGTGGTTCCATACATCGGGTGTCACGCATAAAATCGAGGGTTGATGGCTGTAAAGTTGTTTGCGCTCCTGGGGAGGAATATCACCATTTATATTGAGAATTTTAGGGCGAATTTCTTCATCTAGGTGACCAACAAACGAGCGGATTTTCTCTACCTGGTCAAATGCAAGTGCTTTTAAGTTAAAGAATACTAAAGCTGATTTACCTTTTAGGCACTCGTGAACAATTGGAATTAAAAAGGAGATACTTTTACCACTACTGGTAGGAGTTTGGAGAATGATATCTTCCCCTTTTTTGTAAGCTTCCCATGCCTCGACTTGATGAGAATATAGTTGTGTAATTCCTGACTTATTTAAGGCAAGTTTAACTAGAGGGTGAATATCATCTGGTATGGGACAAAGTTTAGCTTCTTGAGCCGGAATTACATCACAATTTTGTAGTTTTCCTGAACCATCCAGAATAGCTGCTATTTCTTGGTACAGAATACTTTTACCTGTTGGTGCTTGATTAAGAGGTAATAAATTACCGCTATTTACCTCCTGCTCCCAGTCAAAAATAATTTGATTTACACTTCCCTTTTTGAAGTAAAGATTTTTCTCGATGATGGCGGCGATATGGATAACACCATGTTCTTTAGAATAAACCTGTTTATTTGCTTGTAACCATTCAAGCTGGGTCATAAAAAGTTACCTACTTGCTGTTTTAGCAAGTAGGCGTTAGTCAAAAGTAGTGGTTTTTGTTATTGCCACATTAACGATAGATGGATGGAGTTGAAGCCAGAGGAAAAATAGGAAACTACAACACAGAACGTTTTAAATTTAACTCCCAACACTTCCCTTAATCTTTCTTTGTATACATAGCGGTGTGCAGTTCAGTGAGATACAAAAACTTTGCTGAAATGATTTGACAGCAAGGACTTTGGTGTTCTCATCCAATCGATAACCGCTATAAATTTTTTCCCCGACTTCCTTAGCGTTAAACAAGATAAATTTTAAATTGTGATGTTTTTTCAGTAAATTCACTATTGTAATTTTAATATCTAAATTAATACGATATTTAAAATTTAGCTGAATTTATTCATTATAATTCTTGATTCTCCAACCAGATAATAACTCATAGCATAGTAATTATGTCAAACTTTAAATTTACACTAACTACAGCTAAAATTATACGTAGCCTTTATGAATTTTCTGGTCTAAACTCAAAAGGACAGTTCTGTAATGGTTGGCAATATCGTTGTAGAAATCTTGTTAGTGAACTCGCTTATTTTAGTGAAATAGAAGGTAGAGTTCACTTTGTCTGTTATTTACGTGAAGCTAAAATGTTTTGTAAGTTTTCTGAAGCTGCTTGGTCTATTGTACAGGAACAACCTGATGATACTTATCTTCGGAAAAATAAAGGGTCTACTCACGGTGAACATATAGTGCCGATATCCCTTGTGCAGTGTATAGCTTTCAATATGTTGAAGGATAGTGCTAGTGATGAAGAAGTTGCCAATATGTTAAGTAGTTTAGTAGAAGTAGTTTTCATCACTATAGATGAAAAAAAACTTCTTGATTTAAGTATTCGCAATTTAGGTTATGGACTCAAAACAACTATGCCAGAAGGATGGAATCAAGATGTATTTAATTATGAATGGAGTAAAGCGAATCGTTATGCAAGGCTTGAAGTTGCTGGTATTAAATTGGCACAACAAACAATTAATAATTCCTTGAATTTGGAATTATAAAAAACTGATTAAATTTTAGATTCTGCTAAACAATCAATCTAATCTGTAAAACAACCTAGCGGAGAAGATAAATATTAAATAAATATAATTATTTTTCTTCAGATATTTTTTCTAATTGCTTCAGGAGTGTTAGGATTACTTGCTACAGCTTGTCGAACACTTTGGTCTTTATCAGATGCTAATTTTTTAAGAACAGATACTGGAGTATTTTTATTGTTAGCTACATTACAACGTGTTTCGGAATCAGGGTAATTAGCTATATTCTTGAGAAGATAATCAGGCGCATTAACATTCCTTGCTACATGGCGGTAAAACACTAAATAGTCTTTTTGCTCATTATCTATTGAGCAAATTCGGTCAAGTAAATCGATAGGAGTATTTGGATTATTTGCCAAAGAGTAGATAATTGCTGCATCTCCATCATCTACGATTGAATAATCAATTGCCTCTAAAGCACCATCACCTAATTTTTCTAAAATCCAGGTAGGAGTATTGAGATTTTTTGCTAGTTCTGAACGGATGTCAGAACTATTATCATCAGATAATTTTTCTAAAATATCAGTACTTGTGTTGGTATTTTCGGCTAATAAAGAGCGAACAAGACTCGACTCGTCAAAAGTTAACTGTCTTAAAATATCAACGCTTGTATTAGGATTGCCTGCTAACTGACGGCGTTCATCTTCATTGCAGCGAACAAAAATTGATTCATCGCCAGCTAAGTTTCGCATAATCTCCTCTGGAGTACTGGGATTTATTTTCACAGATGCACGAACTTGAACTGATTCATCGCAGGCTAAACTTTGCAAAATTTCCCCTGTACAATTGGGATTTCTTGCTAATGACGAGCGGACAATATTTGACTCATCACAGGATAATTGTTGTAGAAGTTCCATTGAAGTATTGGGATTTGTTGCTACTTCTGCACGAACTTGAACTGATTCATCGCAGGCTAACCTCTGCAAAATTTCTTCTGTACAATTGGGATTTCTTGCTAACGATGAGCGTGCATACTCATCGGAAGATAAATTCTGTAGAATTTCAAGGCTAGGATTTTTATCTACTGCAAGGCTAAAATATTGCGACACTAAATCAGGCGGTGAATCTGAGACGGGAATATCATAACTTTCACCTATACGGCGACGATGCCTTATTCTAGACATTCTGGGTTGACTCACTTAAAAACTAACCTTTAGTTATAGAGTTCCCTGAAGTCGGAGCATGACTATCATCTGATGCTGTTGGCGAAATATTTATTAATACTCCAAAGCTTTCATAAGTCCAGTATTTTGTTGCCTGAACTCTGTACCAAACAATTTTCTGAATTTATAATAGGATTTGTTGGAATTAGGTAGGGCGTTTGGTGATTTCACCAACTTCTTGACCGTTGCAGGAAACCCAGTTAGTGACGTAGCGTTCAGTGTCATGAAAGCCACTAAATTCAATACTGTTACCAGAACACTTCTCTTGGAACCATTGTTGTGCTTCTTGTTCTGTATTGAATGTTCTAGCGGCGACTTCTTCTACTGGAATCTTCCAGTTTGTATTGCCATACAAATCGCAAACATAATGTGTCATATCTGTTACTCCTTTAACAATATCTAAAAACCATTATGACAATTTTAAATCAACAACAGCAGGCTGAATTAATTATCCAACAAGCTTGCAAGGAAAATTTTACTGATAGCGAGAAAGCTATTTACGATGACTTTATTCTGGAAGCGGGGGTAAAAAACCCAGCCAAGATGACTGAGGCTACTGCTGATGCTTTAATTAGATACCTTGATGGCTGCGACGCATCTAACGAGTTTGTTGCTAATGTAGTAAATCGCCTCGCGCAAGTTGCCCCTGCTCATATCATGACTAAGGTTCTTCTTAGTGATAATGACGGCGATGGTGTGCCTTTATACGAGGAATTAAAACTTGGAACAAAGGCTACCGAATTTGATACCTCTTTTGAAATAGCGGCTGCAAGACAAAAACAATATCAATTTTCTCCAACTCGGAATTGCGATATGGAGTTATAAGTATAATTCATCACTAAATAATAATCTGTAGTGGATATGAGATAGTTATCTCTAAAACGACTGAAAATAGAAATTAACCAGTTGCTACACAGGCGTAGACGCTTACTCTTAGCTCGAAGTAAGTGTCTCAGCGGCTTTCCTCAAACATCGCCATCTTTCCCATACTCAAAATTAACCTTCGGGATACTGGGTGTAAAAAATGCGCTACTGTTAATCGTAAGCGCATTCCCGATCATGTACTGCGATCGCAATACTCCCAGCCCAAATAATCAGGCGTGTAAGTTTAACTTTGGAAAATTACCCCAGTATCCTGATCTTCATCCCAAAACCACCAACCTTGGGATAGTTCAGAAAGAACGCGCATTAGTGCTAACTGTTGCTGTGTGATTTCCCCACCGCCGTAGCTGACGTTGCTAGTGCCATCCCATGATTTAAGAATTGATTCTAAATTGTATCCATTGCCCATAATCCAACTGGCGTAGAAACAGTCTTTGGATATTTCTTCCATGATGGCTAGCAGTTCGAGTGCGGCATCAGGATTGGGTGATTTTAGGGCTTCAAGTGCAAGGCGGAGGTTTTCTTCCCTGTCTGCAAGAAACTCCGAAAAAGCTGCTCTATTTGATGGTAAATTCTCCTTTTCAAGTGTAATTAATTTTCCATTTAGAATCTTGACTGGAGTTATATTTGAGTAGTCAGTTCGGTCATCTTCACTTGCCTTTGCTTTTATAGCTAAAGGATGCCAATGGATGCGTTCAATTTTATTGATCTGAGGATTTGTCCATATCCAGAATAGTTTGTGAGATGCAGCACCCTTAACTGTCAGATAAGTTCTTTTATGTCGAATAGGATAGTCTACACCTTCTTCTTTTTTGGCTTGCAAAAAGGCTTCTATTGATTGATATTCTTCATTGAGGTATGCCATTTTCCGTGGTGCTGTCGCATATGTATAACCCGATATGCTGTTGCTATCACCGTCTTTCAATGCTACTAAATTCCATTTTTCGTTTATTGGATTCTGTATCCAAAACTCAACTGATATTGTCTGTACAAACTGATCTAGAATTTGGACTACACAAGGATAGTAAAGTGTGAGTTGTTGGTTGCTATTAGTCATTACTATTCCATCCATTCGATTGGGGATATGGTTTCCTTTTTGGCGGGAAGTATTTTGACTTCGTAGCCATAAAGAATTAATTCATACAGAGTTTCTAATAGTTGCTTGGGTGATATACTGTCCCATTGCTTGCACTTTAAGATATGTTTCAATAGCTGCTCTGGAGCATTAACCACCCAAAGACTGTGAATTTTTTTGTTCCTAAATCCCGCACATAATTGAACAATTGGTTGTAGCTCAACTATTGTTTTTGGTATGTGAATAATTGCTGAACTTATAAGAATTGTTGGTTTTACTTCTAGATTTTTGGGTGGTAAAAAATCGGGGTCACTGTACCACTGTCCGTCGATTTGGTATGCAATCATTAGGTATGGCAATGCTTTAATCGCATTTATAGTTCCCCATCTTGCAGTTTGTCCTGCGTGAAACCAGATGTAAGAGCCGTTGTGTATTATCATGTACAATTTTTATGATTTTGACTTGAGGTTTTGCTTGCCTAGCTAGTTGATAATTTCGTCTGTGGTAGAAAATCTAGCTCCATTTTCTAGCTAGAGAATGATTCGTATTTGTATGAACACTTAGTTAAAACTCGCCATTATTAGCCATGTGCAGTCAACTTCATGCTCAGGTAAAATACTTTGGATTTTATTTTATTGATTGCTGAATTACTCCTAATAACCACCTTTATAAGATGTGTAATAACTGTGGTGATTAATCTATGAACAGATTAATTTTTATTTAAAATATTCAATGACTTATTGAAAATAAAAAGTGCGTTATCGATTAAGATGGCGCACTTCTATTAAAAATAAATTTATGATTTAAGCGTGGTGAAGGATAATATTTATTGCGTCTTGAGTGCTAATTTGATATTGTGTAGCAAGTTTATTCATATTGGCTTCACCATTTGCATGAGCTTTGACAATTGCGCGAATAATATTTGGTGAAACATTAATCTCACAATTTGTAACAACTGGTTTGGGTAAAGTTTGAGAAATGAACAATTCTTTTCTTCTTAAGAAATGTATTTGACGGTAATGCTCTTTTCTGAGTATCCATTGACAATTTCCGGGAGCAAAGTCACTCTCTAGGTCAATACGTGCTATAACTGTTCCTTCGGGTGCTACTCCCATATCTTTTAAGAACTGGGTAAAGTTATCGCGCCAGGATGCATCAACTTCAATTCCGCACCCGCCATGATACTTGTACTGATGATGGTTCTTGTTATAGCAGATGCGCTTGATGTGTAACCAGGAGTTATACTCGTGGCTTTTGCAGTGTCCGTGGACAGTTTTATCGCTCTTGAGGGTTTCGCGCTGCAAGCATCCGCAGCTTTGTGTAAGCCCTCTTTTTAAGCTATTTTTACTGACATACTTTTGGGTTCCGCAGCTGCATAAAGTAAGGAGTAGTAATTCACCCCTTTTCCCCTTAACTTCTACATCGGATATAACTTTTAGTCTCCCAAAGTTTGCCCCAACTGGGATGGATTCTTTTCTTTTTTTACAACCACAGTTAGTTGATCGACCATTAGTGAGGGTGTGACTGTAGACAAGTTTTTGGGTTCCACAATCACACTGGCATAATACTTGCTTTCCTTGTTTATTTAGTACAATCCAGCTACCGAATTTTTCACTTATATTAATTACTCGTTTTGTAATCTCCATAAATTATTTTGGTGCTATTACTGGTGGGTTATATATCTAAAACAAGCTGTTTTTCTTGCTCCAGTTCCTTCTTTATCCAGGCAAGTTGCTGTCCAATGGCTAGGTGCTGCATTGGTACTTTTGTCTCATATCCCTTTGCTTGTAAAATGGGCGTTACCTCCTGTCTGTAAAGCTTGCCCGTCAAGAATACAAACTCTATTTCCGGGGACGCAACTTGTATGAGGCTTTCTGCTACTTGTCGTGCCCATAGTATGCGTTCCTGATGAGATAAGGAATAGGGGGATTTGTCGTAGGGCTTAATAATTGTTTCTGGGTTAATAACTTGATGTAAAGGTGACAGGATATACCATCTTGAGTCTTGTTCTTCTGCGTAGCGACGGCACGCTTGAAAGTGCTGGGAATAATATAAGTCTTTGGCGGCAGCAGGGTAGGTAAGCTGCTTGCCACATCCTGCAACCAGGTAAATTTTTTCCTTGGGAGTGAACTTTCTGTAGGTGCTGATCACCAGATTGAGGTTGTGGGCGATTCTTCCCATAGTATGCGTCCGTCCTTTGTTTGTCAGCCGAGGGTCAATCCTATGTCGGTTGAGAACCCTGCAAACATGACAGTTGCACTTTGGCGCACAGTGGGTTGGTATCCGAATTAATTTTTCCTCGTGGCTGACGAACATCCCACCGCCTAGTCCTTCCCGGATAAAAGTTGAACCATCAAAGGATAGTCCCATCTGAATAAAAGTTTTGGCATACTGGGGCGAGCATAATCCAAAAACGTGTAGATGAGCATTTGGCTCGTGCAATGGTGCGATGGCTGCGGCGGGCGTAGCCATCGCATCCGCTTTCGGCAATACTCGTTCCGAGTCAATTAGCGATGGCGAAACGCCCGCCTTCGGCGATCGCACAACTTGAGTGATTGTTTTGATAATGTGTAAGTTAATAGAATACTCTCTCGCCTGGGAAACAAGCCCACCGATGCCGAGATGGCGGTATCCCAGTCCCAAAAGATATTTTGCTACTTCGAGGCGTTCACTGAGAGACTGCCCGTGGATGACTGCTAGGGGTATCCTATTTGGAAGATAACTTTTAGCAAGTTGGATAAATGTTTCTGCTTGTTTAAGGTTGTATTCTTGCCGTTCCCTGATATTCTGCCCTACAAGTAAATGGTCAGGACAAACAATAATATCGCCGACCTTTGAGCGTTCTCTATATCTATGAATAGACCAGTAAGCATCAACATATTTACCGTTTAGAATGGGGATATCTTGGTCACGGTAGTTAAATGATCCACAGTCATGAATAATGGGACTATCTGGAACAATTTCTGCCTTGATCGCGAGTGAGTATAGCCAGCCCACCGGCTGATACTCAAGCAACTGCCAGATTGGGATTTTTTTACCCTTGCTTTTAACAAAATCGCTCTTACCCAATACTGGATAGAAACCTAATTTCATAGTATTTAAACGAGCAAAAGTTGATTTACATTCGTTAAGTTAACCCTCTGCTTGGAGAAGGCTAACTAGTAGATGTCTGTATTTATTTGCAATATTCAGAAGATACTGCCGCCAACGTTTAGATACTCTTGTAGCAAGAGTGCTAATATCACTTGCTGGAATTTCTTCTGCTTCACTTTCAAAAGCATATCAAAGTGAATCTTGGCGTGATACTTCATACCATCGAAGTGGATATTGAAACTAGGATTGAGTTGAAAGTCTTGAATCATATTTTTATCCTTACTTGGGAAGATATAAACACTTGTTTTGTTCTGCTAGCCTATTTGTGTGATAGTTATCAAGAATCATTTTCTTAAATTCTTCTCTTGTTGCTTGCAAGTCGCGGAATATTTTGTCAGTAGGATAGAAGAATACCGACTGTTGGCGGCTGTAAAACCAGACCAGTTGATTGATAGTATAGGTATCATTGCTATCAAGCAGGACGTAACTAATTTGTTGGTAAAAATTTTCTAGAGAGAAGGGACGCTTTTTGGCAGTTGTTCGTACATCGATGAGAGTATTTCCAGCAATTATCTGGCAATCAGCACCTCCAAGATATTGACTTAAAGGGTATGAAGCATTGCAGGTAATATTCCCACTTACTTGATTAGCTACTGTTTGCCAGGTACGGGGTACAATACCGATGATTTGAGATGTATCTTGGATACTAGGAAGCCATTTTTTGAAGTATTGTGCTTCAAGCTGAAGGTATTTTTCTCCTTGTAGAAAAGGTTGAATAATCTCATGAATATTACGGCTACGAGCATAATTTTCTAATGCACCCAGTAGCATACACTTTAGAGCTTCTTCTTCAATTGAATTTGAATTTGTAATGGAATAATCGAAGGCATATTCTATTTTTAGGGCTTTGGCTCCAACCTGGGCAAGACAATTAGTAAACCATGTTTTATCTTCATAGATGCTTCCTAAATACTTAGCAAGTGCTTTGGCGATCGCACTTCCTACTAAGGGAAAATCTACCCCATCAATCGGTCTGATAATTTCTTGATTTTCTAATAGCTGGTTATGGTTAGTAATCATCTTGATGACTGTCTTGTTGAGTCTAGAGTCAAACCATCTCCTGATAGGTGAGGTTCTATTTTTTAATTCGGATGTTAAGCTCACTTTTTAGTTTTTTGTTTGAGATACTATATTGAGTATCTGCGTGAGCTTTACGTAGTAATTTTTGTTTTAATCGCGTTACTGATTTAAGTAAAGAGACTAATCATTCAAAATCAGTGAAAATTTTATAAAGTAAGCTTTTTAAATTTCGTAACTCGTACAAATTTGGATAAATTCTCAATTCAAGTTTTTATATTTTCAATGCGACTTTGCAAACTTGGTATTAGACAACTTGGTGATAGTTAGTTTACAATTCAACTTCTCTCGACTTGGTTTTAGGTGCAGCCGCAACAGTTTGCCGTTGAAGGGAGGGTATGTGTTCAGTTGGGGTATATTGCTGCCGAATTTCTTCCCCTCGCCATTGTTGTAAGTCGCTCATAATGTCTTTGAGGGGAACAAAATCGACGACTGTTTCTCCTTTCTTTTCAGCTTCATTTGTCTTATGGTTTAAAATCTTGAAGTACATCTCCCTCTGGTCGGCAATTGGTAACTTGCCGTCATTCTCATTTATCCGTTGAAGAATCTCTTCATTACCCTGGTTCATTGCCTTTCCCCAGTCAGGGCCACCATGCTTGACCATGTTCGCCCATTCCTCAGCGATATATGGGTGAACTTTCACAGGTATATCACCAGCTGCTTGTATTACTCGTTCTTTGGGTGCGGCTGCGGCTGCGGGGGTAGATTGTTCGTTACCAAAGATTTGTTCCAAGTTGAGTTTGCTGGCGTTCTGGGCAATAAACTTGACTTGGTTGATGTCGTAGTCAGAGATGTTCATCTTGCTGACCTCTTTAGTAATCCCAGCTTCGGTTTTAGTTAGGTCAAACCGGACAAGTTCCTGAGTACCTTTCTCTTCAGTAGTTTTAAATAATTGCAGGCTGGCTCGATTATTTTCGGGTTCACGAGTCCGCTTGATAGTAAATTCACCTACCGTAAATTCTTCCTTATCAGCCTGGATGAGGACATTATTAAGGGTATGCAACATCTCATTTTGTTTGAATACTTCCAGGGTTTTAATCGTGCCAGAGGGTGCAAGACTTCCCAGGCTATTTGCTACATCACGGATATCGGCATTGTTGAGGTCAGGGAGCTTGCCATTGTCGCCCAAGTACTCTGCCACTATCAGAAACTCCTGACGTTCAATAGGTAACATCTCTGTAGGTTTTTTCGTTATTTTGGGTTCCTCTTTTGTGTTGAGTTTAAAATCCATCAAGGAGTTTTCCCACCCAAAAAGTTCATCACTGCGGCGATGGATACTAACAGTGTCTCCCTCTTGGCGAATCACAAATGTATCGCTACGGTAAATACGCGATCCATCTTGTTCAAGAGTGCCGTATTTTTTTAACATTGCTGTTGCAGTTTCAGCAATGTCTTTATTTTCCCCGTTGTAGCGTTCCTCCCGCGCTTGTTTATTATTAATTTGATAGATAGGTACTTCAACTTGACGCGCCCACTGTTGCGCTGCTGGCTCTACACATTGGGAGTTAGCTACTTCTTGATAGGTAAATTCAGGTGCATATTTGTTTCGATTATTAGTTTCTAGCTCCTCTGGCTCTTGTGCAAAAAACTGATTGTGAGTTGCATTTTCGTTTACCTCTCCTTCAGTTTTATATTGAGGTTGGTAGTTACTAACAACTATCTCTCTGATTTGAAGAGTTTCTTTGGACTGTGCGATTTCTTCTTGAAGATTATTGACCACATCATCTTCAAAACTCTCATCTGCTTCTATTTCAACAGATGAGTTGATTTCTTGAGTTATGGGCGAACTGTTTTCGCTGTTTTCATCTTGTAGTAACTTATTTATAGTCAGCTGACTATCATCTAACAGTGGATTTACTTCTATAGCAGTGAAATTTTCATTATCAGATAATAACTCTTTTGTATCTTCAGAATTTTCAATAATTTCAGCAGATGGAGGTAGTAGCTTAATCAGTGGTTCACTTGCTACATCTATTATTTCATCTGGGGTAAGTATTTCAGTGACGAGATTAGTTGTACATTTACCTTCGCTATTTTGTTCGTAGATAACGATTTGTTTTTCTGAACCCTCTGACTCCAGATAAGCTGTAATTTTTAGAGCGCTTTCACCTGTTTGCTGATAATCACTATTTAAATTGGGTACATCTTCTACTAATCTGGCAGCAATTCTTTGTGCTTGATAGTCTGTAAAAGGTTCAGTTTCTATTGTGTATTGACTTTCTATTAATAGATCGGGCATGAACACAATATTAGTTTCTTGATTGCTTTTTATCCTTTGGCTGGTTAAATCTACCTTTTCCCATTTATAGGCACCAGGCGTAGATTCATCAGGTACAAGATTGTAAATGTCTTTGCCAACTTCAACTGCAATTTTACTTGCTTCTTGAGCTTCTTTGAGTTTTTCGAGAATTACTTTAGTTATCTTAGTAAGTGCATTGATGAGGGTTTTACTTAATTCCCGACTTGTTTTAATTGCAGTATCGGCTGTACTTAAATATGATTCATTAATTTGAGTGTGTCTGGGGTCAAACATATCTTACTTTGAAATGGGTAATTTTTTATGGAATCGAACTGAAGCTGAGGTAGTTTTATTAAATAAAAAATTTAACCTCTTCAAGTGATAGAGAGGTTGAATTTCCATTTTGATGTTTGTTTTGACTTAGTTCTATTTGGCTATTTTTGAAATTTTGATTTATTTCGCTTAGTTGTTCGCTTTGGTTAGCAATAATTTTTAACATTGCTTCTAGCTTGTCATCTAGTCTGGATATTTTAACTTCCATTAATGTTAGTTTTTCTTTTGCTATAAATATTTCTTGATTGATTTGTTGGTGCTGTACATTAATATCCTCACAAGTTTTATGCCATTTTTCTAAGAATTTGGTTAATTCTATTAATAGCGTTGTCGAGTTGTAGGTCGTAGTTTGTGACTTTTTCAGAATATTCAATAAGTCGTCTAACTTTCCGTTCAATATCTCTTCTATACTCAAGTTGTTGTTTTTCTGCTCTGTAATATTCATTGATAATTGCCTCGTAAGAGAGTTTAACTTTATATTCTGAATTCCACATACTATATTGAGGGAAACTAATGTCAATTAAGTTTCCTTGGCTTCCTGTGGCACGGTTGAAAATAATATGTATGTTTACTCTTTGATAAGGAAGTAGATATGCAACATATTGTTGTTGTTCAAAACCAATTAAATTTACATGATGTTTGATTAATTCACCATAGTTGTTAGCATTTATTTCAATTTCGATTTTATCGATTACAATCTGTCTATGTAGCCCATGAAGTTTCACTCTTGGTCGGAGGATAAACTGTTCGTCAAAAGAGCTAATAATTGAATGTGCATTCTTGCTATTTACTTGATGTGAACTAATTAATTGACCTTTTTGGTGATAATTATTTATTAGCTGAATTATTTTTCTCTGAGTGATATTTTCGTCTTTGACGCTACATTGTATCATTTTTAAAAAAAGCTCTTGTATGCATCAACAGGCAACGGTGCATTGCCTGCTTGTACGGGTGCTTGTGGGATAGGAAACTTCCGATCTACTTCCTTGACTCGCAAATCTAAATCTTCCTGTGTGGGCTTTTTCTGGGTACTTTTCCTAGCAAGCTCCTTAATGACTTTATCCCACTTAGTATCGTTTTCTTGTTCGAGTCCGATAATATATTTCGGGATTTTGATTTTTTTTAATATTGGTACTGAACCCTCATTTTTATTACTATACGCAGGGTTGATAAATAGACATTTACCAGGTGGTAATTTGAGGAATTGGGCAGGCTCGAATAGCTTCCGAGTCCGTTCTTGTTCGCTGATAGATGTGCTAGACCTACCCCCTCCCGTTGAGCGAGATTTTTGTTTATATTTAATTTCCTCTTCACCTAAATATGCAGAAAATAGTCGTGCTGATTCTTCTTCACCAGGATTAAAAACAAATTTTGTGCCGCACGCACCGAGGATGGCTTTAGAGATTTCCCTACCATAAATCTTTTCAAGCTGACCCATGTTTTGCCAACCAAGGATACCGCAGAATCCTTCGGAACGAGATTCGTTAAGCCATTTAAATAAATCTGGAAGGAAAATACTTGGCAACTCGTCAAGACATACTACTAATGGGCCATCTTCCTTGCGTTTTTTGGCGATACTGCGGGAAACTACCATGTGGAGAATGCTAGTCATCAGTGGGCTGACAGCATCGCGGCGTTCGCGGTCTAACCCGAAGATAATCATCTGTTTGCGTTTTACCTCCAGGGGAAGGGTTGTTTTACCGACAAAGCATCCCAATGTACCCCTTGCCATGAACCGGGTGAACATCAATGAAGCGCTACCAGCAATACCCGCCACGGTTTTTTCGGAGCCAGCCGAACTAAATAATTGACCAAAAGCTATCTTAATCCAGGGGTTTAGTGCTGCTGCCATCAAGCGTTCGACCATCTTCTCACTGGAAAGTATTGCCGCAGCCGTCATAATATCAGCGCGATCGCCAAACTCCTTGGTTAACATTAAGATAGCCTGCGTCAACTGATCGCCCGCAGGGCCAAAGAATGCATCCTCAGATGCATTACCCAACAGGCGGAAGTTCTTGTTAATTACTGTAGCTAACTGCCGTGCGGTTTCAGCATCGGAGGAATCGCGCAGGAAATCGATTGGGTTACATACCTCCGATTCGGGGAATCCTGGTGCAAATACGTGTACGTCATACCCCTTTGATTTGGCATAACTAGCGATTTTGGCTTGACTGGCATACTTAAAGTCGTATAGTACAATACCAAACCCTTGGTCAATTGCTGAGTAAATCATCGGGTTGATAGCCGAGAATGATTTACCGCTACCAGGTGCGCCAATTACAGCAGTTCCGCGTTGGACATCGGGGACATAAACTGGTACTCCCCCACTCCCATTGGATGATTTTTGACCTTTGTATCTATGTACTCCGATATACAGGCTGGCACTATCACACTTAGGAGCTAAGATTTGCTTCAAGGCTTTTTTCTTAGCTTGGGCGGTTTCCTTTGCTCCGCCCCAATAGCTAGTAGCAAGCTTGCCTTTTTTACCGTTACTAAAAAGCTGTAAAAGCAACATTAAGCCAATTCCCCCTGCAAGTAGTAAACCTTGAGGTGACATGAGCTTATCTGTATATTTACTAAAGTCAGTATTGCTATTTTTATGAGCAGCTTTTACTTCTCTAACAGTCTTAGTTTTAGCAGTTGCAAACAGATAATTAGTCATATTAATCTGTGTTAATTTGGCATGAGGAAATCGAAGAAATATGCAATGAAGTGAAGTTGCATATTTCTCCGTTATTTGTGTGGGGTGTATTCTCCAAGTCAAAAGTTAAAGGCAAGAGGATAAATTCTTCTATGATTGCCTTTTTACTTCTTTGGTATGGTGAGGGGTGTACCAAGGATAATTGGGTCTATCTCGCGGTAGGTGAAGAAGGGAACTGGGCCAATGAAGTAGGGCGAGCAGCCCAAATCAACCCAACCCCGCTTGCAGATACGGAAGAACATCGCGGTGGTGATATTGCCGTCCGCTTCGTTAATATCCCAAATGACTTGTTTAAATGATTTTCCAAAGGGGTGACGACCTGTGGGTTCTTTCCCACCGTTGAGGCTGCCCAAGATGCCGAATCCGCCTTTAACGTTTTGGTCTTTACCAGACATCCATTGTGCGCCAACGATAGTCTCACTGCCCGAAACTTCGATATGACCACACTTTTTCTCGCACGGGACATTAAACCCAGCTTGATAGCTACCGCTTATTGACTTCCAGCGTCCGCTTTCAAGCGAACCGAGGGGTAAGTCTACTTTGCCGATAAAGCTAACATCGGGGATGGGAACACTGGGGAACTGATCAAACGGTACATCTGCTAATCCCGGAACCTTACTAATTGTTGTGTTTTGCCAGTTAGTAAAGTCCTTTAGCTGTGCATCCTGAATATTGAGGATGCTGGTTAGTTTATACTTATCAAGTTTGACGTACTTACCGAGTTCCACTTCTCCCAGTTCGGGATAATTGTCTAGCACTTCACCAACAGTTTGGTAGCTTGCGGTGCTGCCTGTAACTTTGGTCACTAGTTCTTGAATTGGTGGGATGGCTCCAACTTCTGAATCTTCAAGCTTGGGAATTGCTTCGGTGAGGTCTTCGAGTGTTTGCCACTCTAGTGTCTCAAAATCTGACAGTTTGAGATTTTTGAGGTTAATTCCCGTGATGTTGGCGATATCTTCAAGCGTAAAATCTTCAATATTGAACTCAGTTGCTTCAAAATCGCCCAGTTCCATGACTTCGGCAAGGCTTTGTCCGGCACTCCAGGTGCGTGTCTCCTTCATCCCAGGGTTTTTGATATTAGGGAATTCAACGCTGCCAGCACCGCCAAATTTCATATTTTTGAACGTGATACTACTCCAGTCAGGAGTAGGTGCGCCGTTGACGTATTTAGTTGCGACGGGCTGTGGCTGTTTGGTTTGTTTTGTTTTATCTATCGAAGTGTTCAAATTTGAATACTTTGATGGAACTGTTTGAGCTACTGCTTTCTCACCGAATAGGAGACTGCCGATATTGTAGCTACCTCCAAACCGGATTAACCCGTGTAGGGCAAGTCCTGCAATAAGTCCTGCTACCATCAGGTAGCGTAAATTATTAAATTTTTCCATCCGATACTCAAGCGCTCGGTTGGTTTTGTTGTGAGTGGTTTCCTGACTTGCAGCTCTCACTGGTACGATGGCTACGCCCGCCGTTCGCGTAGCGTCTCGCAGAGAAGGCATCGCAGTTACCTCGGTTGTGATATCTAAAATTTGGTTGTTGGAGGTCAGATTTTCGTTATACATCACTCGTTATTTAAAAATTATTGATTCAAGAGAAAGTTTGTTTTACCTGTATCTGGTGTTATGGGAGTGTTATTGTGCTGTGGCGGTATTTCTAAGAAGCGCTTTCCGCCTAGCAGCATGAGTTTTTCAACCAACTGCATTGATACTCCGGTGCTGCTGGCGGCGACAACAAGTTCCTCTCCTTGCGATCGCAACTCAACAAGTTGGTTCAGACGCTTCCAAAGCTTGCTATCTGTAGTAACCCACTGATTTTTAAGGGCAACTTGCATTCCTTTAGCGATATGTCTGCTATCAGATAATGCGGTGTAACTGACCTTTGGTTTTACTTCTTCAGGTTTGCTGGGAGTATCGCTAATAATTTCAATTTGGCTGTACTCTGGTGTGCCACTGCCCGCTACAATCCGAAAGTGATAGCTTTTCCTTGTTGACCCAGATTCGGTAACTACCGTCATGTGCGCCCCGTAAGAAGCTTGTGGTAAACCGGGGATTTTGACTGTCTCGATGCGGCGAATGTGAATTAGTCCTGCGCCCGTACTGTTTCCAGAACACTTACCCAAGCCTTCAAGACATCCGTCTACATCAAAAACAAACCTAGATGGGTCATCCAGCCAGATTTTTTTGATGACTTCTCTGGTGTTGTAAAACGATATTGATACCCCATGTCCGGGCCACACCTTAACTGTCTGCAATTGGGCATTTTCCCCTGACACCTGGGACGCTGCAACTTGACGGATAGTATTTGCCAGTACAAGTTGGTTTGGTGCAAGCACGGAGGCAATGGTGAGGCACCCGCTAAAGGCGATCGCCTTTGGCATCATTAAACTAAAGTCGGCTATATATCTGAGTTTCACAGTTTGATTGACCTATCGACTTTGATTGTAATTTTGGTGTCTTTAGGCACATACCAGACATTGGGACGGCGGTTGATTTCGTCAGTGGCACGTTCTGTCCGCTTGCTGACTGTTTCGCCAAGTTTGCTAAAGGCACCTTCAAGGAAGGCAGCTCCCAAGTTGCGGTTGTTATTGCGGCTGCGGGTTCTTGTCCCACCTAAAGGCAAATCTTCTGTGACTTGTTCATCTGGCTGGTTGATAATTTCCCCTACCTTGGCAATACCAGCTATTGTTCCTAAAGTGGTATCGTATTTGGCTATTTCAGATCCCTTGTCGTCGTAGGGTCTGGCGGCTAGGGGGGAACCTGCTTCTCCCAGGACTGATATCGTTCCGGGTGATAGGGGGTATTCGGTTCCGTCTTTGAGAATAGCCGTGACTTCGGCACGCACGCCTGATGTGCTATCAACCGAAATCATAGCGATAGTTACCTGCGTTCCTGCTGGAATGGCTATTTCGCCAGTATTGCTGTAAAGCGGCTCGTTCAACTGGGCGACAAACCGTAACGTATTTGTCTGCTCTTGGGAACGACCGTTATTGCTGATTTGAGGCATAACAAGCGGAGTTACGAGGGTTGCACTTGCAAACGAACCGACAACTAGATACTGTGGTTGTGTTTCTTGAAGTATCTGTGCTTCTTCTGGCAGGTAGTTATTTGCAACTCGTTCGACTTGCCGAGGGAGATTGTTTTCTTTATTACCAGCAAAACTGGATTCTACGGTTTTCTCTTTGCCAAGTTCTGAGCTAGTTTGTGGTTCTTTTACCGAGAAGCTATAAATAACTGGTACGGCTTGATTGTTCTCTTCGTCACCAGTATTGCTATACTCTGGAGTATTGTCGTTTGTGTTTACAGGTTCCCAACGCGGCCGTAGTTCTTCAATTTGACTGGGAGTGTTGGTAACTGTTTCGGTATTCTCGCTGCGGCGGTTACGGCGACGACGGGAGCGACTGGTATTTTGTTCTGCTGGGCGTAATGTTTCTTCAGTTTTAGCTGTAACTTCTTGTACTGTTGTGCTTGTAGGTTCACTTACAGTGGTACTGGCTAACATATAATCAACCCGACCAACCGAACCCAGGCTACGCAGGCGTTCGAGTTCGGCTATTGGGTCTTTGGCGACACTCTGGTTGCTGGCAACTATTTGTTTGGCAAATTTTGGCAGGGGAGCGCTAGGACGCAGGGGTGGTATTGGCTGTGAGGCAACTTCTCTACGTCTTGGTCTAACAGTTTCGGGTGCTTCTTCTCGGTATACACGTCTTCTGGAAGTAGGGGGAGTTTCTTGAGCGACTACCCTTCGTTGTCGAATAGAACGTGTTTTCTCTTTGTTTTTAGATTGTTCTTCTTCAGTACCTTCCTTTTTCTCTTCTTTGTCTTCCGTCTTGCCTTTACCATTTAGTGCATCAAGTTCTTCCTGTTGCTTGGCAAGGGCAAGCTTGGCATAAACATCCCCATCTTTTTTCTCAGATGCCGCAACCGTGGGAGTGGGGGTAGGGGTTACTTCTGGTTTTTTGGCATTTTTACCACCCCCATTCATCATGCCGTTGAGGACAACAAATATAACTAGGAACCCAGCACCGAATGCACCACCAATAATTCCTAATCTTGACCAGGGGGATGTGACAAAATCGTGTTTAGTTTGTATTAATGCGGGGTCTTCTACTTCCAGTTCATCTTCTTCAGCTACCTCATATTGTGAACCCTCCAGTTCATCTTCTAAAGGTTTTATATCTTTACTCTCGATTGGTAAAAGACTATCTACGGAAGATAATTCATGCTTATTTAAAGCCTCATCTTGTAGCTGTAACATATTTTGGTATCTAATTACTAATTATTTTCTTTTTTGCCGAGGTTATAATCAACAATTTGAGTAATTTCTAAACCTGGCTCTCGTACTAAATAAATTTTTTTATCAAGTTCAGTTGGCTTGGCTGGTAACTTGGGAGTATCGATAGCTTCGACAGTAATTGTTTTGTTAAAGGCGATTCCTTTACCTTGATTTTCATTTCTATCAAAGCTTACAAGCGTACCGATATAATCAACCTCCCACTTTCCATCCTTGATTTTTCTGGGTTCAGAGATATGGCGGGTGACGAGTGAGACTTGAACTTCACCGTTAAATACGCCATTTGGAACTATCTCTGCTAACTTTTTGAGGAAGTTTGCCCGAAAATCTTGATTTTCAGATAGTGCAAATGCAGCTTCCCAAGCTCTAGTCGGAATTCTTTTTCTACTATTTTTTGTTGTTTGAACATCTATTCCTTTATCAGGTTTGGTAACGTTTTCGCCATTCTCTGTTGCTTCGATTATTCCGTTCCAACCGAACATTTTAATTATGCTATCTGAGATAAACCGTTTGATAGTTTCGTCTTCGCGTTCGTTGGGAGCAGCAAATTTACCAGGTGAAATAGAGCCATCTTGGAGTTGAACAACTGTCATGCCTTTGACATGACGATTTGTACTAGAACTCATACCAATATTTACAATTTGCAATAGGATAGATAAGATAGTTCCTCCTGCTGTTATGGTGATTGCCATTGCAATAGGTGTAGAGGTAGATTGACCGTAACTGAGGAGGCGGGCTGGTTGAGATTTAGACTTAGGTTTAAGCATATATTTCCGATTTAGGGAACTCACTACTAAATTGACATACTAATAAAATAAACTGATGTGCTTTTTGCCAAACTATCAAATATTGAAATGTCTTCGCTGACTCCTGAATTCTGACTCCTGAATTCTGACTAATTACTTTTTAACTTTAATTTTGGAACTAACAAATTTGGTGGCATTGACAGCAACCGTAGCAGTTGTACTTGCTCCACCAGTAGCGATTCCTGCGGCAATTTCAGATCCAAATGCTACTGTTTTACCTAATCCTGTCCAAACAGCTATTCCACCACCTGCGGCTAATGCAGATGAAAGGATAGGAGAAACCAACCCAACAAAAAGGAGAAATATCATCGGTTGGTTTTGTTCGGAATTAGCAATAAGTTGTCCGCACAAACCAATAATCATGTTGAAGCAAAGTTTTGCCATTCCAACGGTGAAATAACCAGTTAGCCAAGCAAAAATAGGTTTCGCGCCAAAGGGGAGTAGTGAACCGCCTATTGCCAATGGGCCAAGCAGGGCAGTTAAAAGCATCGTGAATTCGATACCCCACTGGTAAGCGTTATTTAGGGCGAGGAGAATGACTGCGACAAATCCGGTGATCATCGAGCCGATTGTACTGGTGATAGAATTACCAATCTTTTCGGCAATTTGACCGGGGGAGAGGTCGTTGAGCGCATCTTTGGCATCAGATAAAGCCTGAAGTGGGTTAAATTCCCAACTACCGCTATCGGGGGCTTCTCCTTTGAATAGATCGGGCGCAGAGGTTTTGAGTTCTGCTTCTGCTTGTTGCAAGCAGGTGATTGAATCTTGCGTGTTACCAGGGATTGAGCGGCATCTTTCCATTGCCGCCCCTACTTGCTGCTGAAGGGCAATATTGCCGACTGCGCGATTGAATGCTACTTCTAGGTTGGCTCCGGCAGCGGTAAATTCAAGAATGTCACTATTGACAGTATTAATGTATCCTCGTATTGCGAGTGTTCCACTTCTGAGTAAAGTGCCATTGTTAGCTAGTAGCCCGATAACCAGGATAGGCCATATCCAACTGGAGAGGGCTTTCATATCTTCTTGATTTATCCAGTTTTTGCCTAACTCAACCATAAAAAGAGTGAGTGTGGCGATCGCAAAAAACTGACCAACTTTGCACATTGAGCCATACAAACTGCCGTTGAGGGTTTCTTGCCAAAGTTCATTGAAACCTTCAGCTACTAGTTGCGCTCCAGCGGCGGCATTTTCTAAAATGTCTTGTCCAAAAAATGGGTCGGTTGCAATTATGAGGTGTTCTAACATAGCACTTGGTTAACAGGCGTGAAGGTTTGGTCATCTCTGCAATTGAGATGACCAATTGATTAGGGTGAATTATTCACCTGCTGTAGTTTTGAGACTACTAAACCCGCTGATTTCGATGTACTGGGCACTGATACCGTCCATCATCAGGTTTTGACGACGGCGATCGCTTGCCCCCTGTTCGGCAAGTTGAGATAGCATCAGGTTAGTTTGCTGGACATCGTGCCGTGCTTGCAGTCCGTCGGTGCGGGATTGTCCCAACATTGAGACAATTTGCGAGTTTTGGGCAGCAATTACCTTGAGAATGTTTTGTGAAGCATCCATTGATTGTGCAGATTCCGCAAGTTCTTTGGCCTCAGCTACAGTTTGTTCAGTTGCTTCTATTTCATTTTTGGTACGTTCCTGACCGATTTCCCCTAAGACGCTTTCGACTGTGGCGCGGGTGGTTTCTCTCTCCAGTTCGTTAGCTGCACCTACAGCACCTTCAACTGTGTTACTTTCATTCCAGTTACCCTTTTCCTTGAGTTGCTCTTTGAGCTTTTCTGCTGAATTTACTGGGTCTGGCATATCCATACTGCCAGTCTGAATAGCAGTTTTAGCTTCGCCTTTCATCCCACCCCATTCATTAGCTGCTGCGGTGAGTTCGTTTTTGGTTTCCTCAAAATAGTTATTGAATTTGCCTAAAACCTTGAAGAAATCGTCAATTGAAAAGGCATAGCTGGGTGCTGTACCGAGTAAAGTAATCAGACCAATTATTGACCCGATTATTGCCCCTTTCTTAGTAAACTTGAACTTTGGCTTCATACTTTTGGTGGATAAAATAACCAATGTGGCAATTAAAGTTAAGCCACTTGTTTATGATTTATTGATTCTTCATTTTCCAAACCCAGGTTATCTGTTAGTTTTTCTTCTATAATTTTTGCTGGCTTTAATCGCTTATTGTTATTGTTATCCAGTAATTGTTTTGCTTCTTCGCTTAACTCATCTCCCCGAAGCATCTGTATGTATGCCTCAGAAAATCTCACCATACCCAGCATTGGATTATCGGCATATTTATTGAGGAAGAGAGTGCGTAATTCTTGCTCATTCGGGTTATTTGCTACTGCTGCAAGTAAACAATAAGCAGGGTAATATCTACAGAAGGTAAGCTTGCCATTATCGTCAAGTAACCACTGTGAGTAGATACTTTCGCGTTTTGGGAAGAATGCTTCGGTACTATTACGCGAAATAATTTCATAAGGGTATTTAAACCTGTTAACAAATGGGTCAACAGCTGATGTTTGAATCCGACCAATAAGGCGGGTAGTGATGTTAGCAAATATCTTGGCAGCAGACTTACTTTGGAAAATACTTTCTGGTTCTTGGGCAGATAAAATTACACGTATACCTGCTTTCGCACCGTTGGCGCAGAGTCTACCAATTAGCTCGGCTATGCTGTCAAAACTGAATAAAATCGGCGCTTCATCTAAGAAAAATATTGATACTTTAGATGATAAAGCTCTACGTAATGCTGCGGAATAAGCGCTAAGGGCAAGGACTGCGGCATCAGCTTCACTCCCAAGCGATCGCAGTGCGAATACCAGTAGTCGCGCATCAGTTCTAAAGCTAGATGGATTGGCGATTGATTGTCCAACTCGTGAGTTCAGCCAAAACTTTAATCGCAATCTGATTTGATCAAGGGCATCAAGAATTTCTTTACTATTATTGGTGATTGAATCAAGTTTGATAAACCCAGGCGAACAATAATTATAGAAATCCTTAAGTGTGGGAATATCTGCCCATTCACTTGTTCCTACTCCATTTTCTAGTGCAAGTTTATATCGAAGTTTGATATCCTCATCGTTGTAGAAAGTTTCAATTGTGATTGTAATGATACTCTCGATATTTGATATCATTGTGGCACTTACCCCTACAGGGTTCGTCCCTAGTACCATTATCATTAATGTTGATTTCAGGAATTCCTTGAAATCAGTCATCCTTTCCTTAATAACTTCCGGCTCATACCCCCTTAAATCAGGTAATTCAAATAGATTGTTCGACTCTTTACTAATATCGAAATATGCCCCTTCTTCTCCCATGAATTTGGTATAGTCGGTAAACGTGCTAGTACCATCGGGTTTGGGATAATCAAGTGCAATTACGGGAATGTCTTGAGCCAAGGCAGGTGTTAATAGACCTGCTACTAGGACAGATTTACCAGCACGGGTAGTACCGAAAACAGCGAGATTTTTGTGCTGGTTGTACAAGTCGAGATGTACTGGGGTTCCTCCCTCTTCAGCAATCAGCTCGAACCCAGATTTATCTCCCGTAGCCGTTCTGACTATCGGCATGAGTCCGGGAACTTCTGATGAGAAATAGGGGAGGCGACGATTAAAGGGTCTTGTGAGTAGGTTTTCCCAAACAATAGGTACACATTGTAACCATGTTTTCCAAGCATACTCGATTTCTCTATCAACTACGGCAGGCCGTAAGAAGCAGCTAGAAAGGTATTGGCAAGCTTCATCGAGTTTTTGACGACTATGACGATGGACACAAAAAACAACAGCAGTGTGGATGGGCAAACTGCCTCTGAGGATAGTTTCTTGTGCCTTAACTGCCTCCTCGATGTTCATATTGGCTTTTACGTCAATTGACCCCTTCTCGGAAGACATGGCGCTGGAGGTAATTGACTGTTTGGTAATCCGTTGAAGAGCAGTTTTGGCGAGTCCCTGGTTAGCTTTAGATAACTGGCAAATAATCTCAGTGTCGGAGATTTTTTCTTTGGATATTACCTCCCAGAGGTATCGAAGCTGGGCGTATTCGTCTACCCAGCCTTGGGGCTTTTCGCTAAACTGGAGAACGCCGATATACTTGTCTTGCAATCTTACCCAACTGCGATCGAGAAACGGGACAGATTTCTCATTCTCCAGCATCAGGTGGCGAATGTGGAAATCGCTGGTTTGAACTTCTCGAAGCCCCTCTTCATCTAATATGAGGGGATTGGGAACTTTGGGTGCGTCGCTACGGTTAAACTGACTCCAAAGAATTGACCATACTTCCTCACTTGTGACTGCTCGTACTGAAAGCCCCATCGAGTTTGTAAAAAGTTGTTCCCACCGTTGGAACCCAGAGGTAAAACTATCCCGTAAGATTGTTGCGATTCGTTCTTGCCGAACACCGTGAATTTGACCAGTAAATTGGAACCAGGCATTTTGCAATTGTTTGATAGTTTTTTCAATTGCATCATTTGAGCGACTGTCTTCAGAAGCAAGGACGCTATAGGTACACCAGAAACGTAAAAACTTATTTTTACGGGTTCCCGCTTCAGTGAGTTCTCTTGCTCGTAGACGTTCCGATCGCACTAATAAAGTTAATTGCTCTAGATCACATTTATCCTCTATCTTTTTTAATTCCTGCTGCCGGAGAAAATCATCAGTGAACGAACCAAGGTGAATTGTTAAGGTTTCTCGTTCGGGAAGTTCTTTGAGTCCGCCTTCAATATTTTCAAAAATGGGGAGAATCTGTTCTTCGGGCAAGGACGGGTGAATTCCCTGTACGTCAAAGCAGAACTTGATTTGAATATCCTCTTTTTTCTGGAGAATAAGTGCGCCGATATCTCTACGACCAGCAAGCGAGATACTTGCAATCCCGGCTAAATGGGTAATATCCTCAAAGGGTGTCAGATTTTTGACAACACCTAATTGTTCGGTATCGAGAGATTTTTTACCAATTTTGTGCTTTATTTTTGTTGAGGCGGTCGAACTCATAGCCTGTAGTTTCGTTCGGTGATATTTATTAATGAAGAATTCAGAATAAGAAAGTGGGGGATTCATACTCGCCACTAATTGTTTTGCACCAAATTGAGAATTTAGTAGCGAACTTAAATCCACTTATTCATTTGCCCGTTGAGTCACCAGTTCCCTACAGAGGGAAGCCCTCTTTCAGCACTGGATTTACTAGTCACACAGAATTCAATTCTGAATTCTGGCTCCTGACTCCTGAATTCTTTTTACCAGAAGCTTTATCTGCGTTTTTTAAGCTGGCGCTTCTTCTTGGATTGAGGTTGTAGAGGATTAACGAGGGAGACAAATGGTTTGTAACCACGGGTGATGCGGGGCGTGCCGACAAACTTACCAAAAAAGGCTTTGTTGGAACTTACTGTCCACCAGGTTGCCCATCCCCAGGCGGTTACAATTCCGGTTGCAAGCCAGGAAGCTTGCATAAAACCCTTGACTACCATGTAGGAGATGAGAGCGATCGCACTCCAGGGAACAATTTGGTCGGCGGGGAATGGCCCAAGGCGTGGCTGGTCTCCTAATACGCGGTTGACAGTACGAAATTCCCGTTCTCTGCCCATTATTACGAAAGACAAAAGTCAGTTTTTGAAATTTTGATGAGTGGCACTTGTGGAATTGTGCCACTCGTGGTAGCTTTTTTGACGAGTGGCTCCTCAGCCTGTTACCAGCCCTGCAAGCAAATCTCCAACTACAACTGTGAGGGCAACGATAATTGGTGTACGGGCGATTGTTTGCCAATCCTCGTCGTTTCTGGCTGATTGAACGACCCGGATCAGACCAATACCAAGGTAAATTAAGAACAAACCGCGCAGTACTGCGAATACGTATTTAATGATGTCTGCATTAACACCAGTAAAATACTCTGTGAAAAAGTCCTCTGCGTTTTGCATGAACTGGGCGTTTGCAGGTGCAGCGGCCATATCCAACATAAATACTACACCTACTAAGCAGAACAAGACGGTATAGATATTGATGCCATACTTGCGCTGCCATTTCTCGAAGTTGGAAAGTAGCAAGTTTGCTTCCTTGGGTAGTAGAGCTACAATGCCAGTTCCAAACGCGAGCGATGCCATTACCATATGGTGGATGGAGATATCTGCAATCATCAAGCCAGTACCAACTGCCATTAGTCCGGCGATGCTGGCGTTTTCTTTCCAGTTGCGCTTTTTGCGACGGGTGGGAGCGGGGTATCCGTATTCTTCTTCGTAGGAAGGAATGCGATCGCGGTCGTTGCTAAAATTAGATTCGTAGTCTGTTCTCATAAAAAAAGTAGATGATTTTGGAAATTACTGGATGAAACTTTGTAGGGGTAATTACGACTGAATTACTGCTTTATTCTGTTGGCGGAGTCTGCCCCTAGTACATAGTTTGGATTGGAGTAAATCTCTGCTCCAACTTCTCGCTTGTAAACCTATTTTATGAGACTAATATCCGTAAAAGCATCTAAAAATTTTCCATTTTTAAACACTATGTTTTTCAGTAAATCATTAGTAAAAAATTAGAAAAATTGAATTGACAACTTTCAACATTTAAATCAGTGGTTTATTTCATAATGTTTGACCCCCGATATAATCTATATCGGGGGTCAGTAATTGATATATGAGGTAGTGTAATTACGGCGTTTTACCGTTAATTTACCGAGTTAAATAAATTGTCCGTAAACTAATTCTGCGTTTGATTTGGGTTGAAGTCGAGATGGAGCTTCTTGCCTACTTTGAGGTTGAGGGTTTTGGTACTGTTAGCAGGTAGTTCGATAACTTGGTTAACAGGATAGATGGAATCGTACTTAGGACAGGTTTTTGTTTTGCAGGGGGGAGCCGCCTCTACGATTGATTTAATAACTCCGTCTTGGAGAAATATCATATCTAGAGGAATATACGTATCCTGCATCCAAAGTTTAACTTTTTCAGGTTTTTTGAGGACAAATAGCATTCCGTGATTTTCGGGAATAGAGTCACGAAATTTGAGTCCGTGGGCATATTTTTTTCTATCGTCTGCTAGTTCGAGTTGAATTGTTTGATTATTGCTGGTAAAGGTTGCACCAATAGGTAGATACTGGGGCTGGTGAGTCCAAAAGTATAGTGGTAGGGGTGAGAGAGCAGCAGTAAAACCAGCAATCGGACCAACGATATTGAGAATTTTGAAAAATCGGCTTTTTTCTGGATTTTGTGCTTGTTTAGTTTGAATGTTGGTTTGAGCGGTTTGTCTTGTGACTTCCATAGTTTTAGATAAATAAAGTAATAGAGTGGTTATAAATGGCAAGCATTACGATCTGTTGAAATGTTTTGGCTAAATTTGCTTTCGTTCAAACATGATGAAACTTTGAATTGATTTATGATGTTTACAAAGAAGTAGTCAGAACTCAGGAGCGGAGCCGGAGACGCTCCGCCTCCGGTCAGAATTCAGTAGAAAGCTTGCGTAAGGCTTGAGGACTTTGTACGAATGACTCTTAACTGTTGGTTTAAAGCCTCATCAGAGTTGTTAAGCAAAACAAAAAAGTTTTTAACTACCAGCGCGAAACTCCTTCCTTTATGGCTGGAGTTCTTCTGACTCCTGAATTCTGTATTCTGGCTCCTTTCATTAGCTAAAAATCTCGATGTTGCCAACAGCAAACTTGCTTTCATCAAGGGGACTACTAGGTAAAGCTTGTTGGTCAGCTTTGTTACGCATCGACTCGACTTTATCGGCTTCGCGGATGGCAAGCGGGTTAATCTGGCGGCGTTCTTCTAGTAATGCCTCGATTGTTAGTTCGAGTGTGGGAAGTTGACTTTCTGAGTAGGTATCTTCTGTTACTGTTTCGTAGAATATGGTACTAGCGGCGCGTTCTACAATTGTCTGGATTTCTGCACCTACACACCGATTGGTGGCTTTAAGAATTCTGCGCCATTGTTCCTCGCTCCAGGGGTCGCCGCCATTGCGAAAACGTTCGTCAAATCGGGCAGCGTGCAGTTTGAAGATACTATATCTTTCCCCATTATTGGGCAGGTCTACCTTAAATAAATAGTCAAACCGTCCAGCACGGGTGAGTTCGGGTGGCAGCCATTCCATGCGGTTGACTGAGGCGATGACCAGTACATCTGACGTGCGCTCTTGCATCCACGTCAACAGCTGGCCAGCAAGCCGTTTGGCGAGGTCATCCTCCCCGGCGAAGCCTTTATCGAAGTCGTCGAAGTACAAAATTACTTGATTGAGCCTATCTGCCAGTCGCAACAAGCGTTTGAGTTTCATTTCTGCTTGGTTGCCAAAACTTCTAAAGTTGCCCCAATCGACCATGATGAGGGGAATACCCATATTCTGGGAACAGGCTTTTGCTGAGTGTGATTTTCCTGTCCCCGGTGGCCCCACAAGCATAATCCCTTTGGGTACACGCAGATTGTATTGTTTGGCACGCGGGGTAAGCAATCGCTTGAACTTTTTGAATGACTGCTGCATGAGTTCCAACCCACCAAGCTGGACTTTTGGCGGAGGTAAGAATTCGATATCATACAAGCGGTTGAGCAGTTGAATTTTTTTTGATAGCAGAAGCTTGGCTATCTCACTAGAATTTCTTAAATCATGATTTTTACTAATATCGTTTAGGCAATACATAATATCAGAAATATACAAACCAGCACTAGCGTTAGCAATTTCTAAATAGTCTTGTTCCGTATATGTGAAAGAAAAATTTTTGCTTTTAATTAAACTGCCAATAATTTCTTGTGCATCTGGTAGTTCTTGACTCCATAGGGGAATTTCTGCCGCTATTTCGCTTGCTATCTCGGCGTTGGCTCCTAGTAATATAGTAGTTTTGCCACTATTTTTGGTATGAAATTTGAGGTTAACTAGCGACGATTTAATCCATTCTGATATAATAAAATCGGTTTCTTTAGGTGTATTTTCTTTTATCCAAGGGAAGATATTCTCAACGATTAATACTCCAGTGCCAGAATAAATTTTCCAGAAATTGAGTACTTGAAAATAGTCTTCTTTATTTTGTTTTATCGAAGGTTTATAGTCGTCAAACTCTCGAAGAACGAGATTTTCTTCGGCGCTGACGGCTAGTTCTTTAATACTGTCCTCGCTGAGATTCCATATATAGGCTTTTTTGCCTGCTTGCTGACAGTAAGTAGTGATTCGGGTGAGGAGGCGGTGACGTTCTTGGAGGGGAGATTCGCAGGCGATGATTGGATAGTTGTCCGCAAGAAGGTCTTCTAGATAGTCAAAGCTAGACTTCATCTTAGTTGCTTGTAGCGTACTCAGAAGTAATCTTATCCAGAAGAGATGCTGTACGAGAACTGATAATTTTCTAATTCTTGCTTCCAAAAATTAGAAAAAAGTTGATTTACTTTCAGTATTTTGTTGATTGTGTAATCGCGTTGTGAATTTAGATAATTGCAGTATGAAGAGTTAGTGCAAGTATGGCAAAGACACCAGAATATCCAATTGTTGTTATCCCAGAGTTAGTTAAAGAAAAAAAACAGTTTACCCCTTTAGTTTTTCCTTCTGGACAGGGAGATGCACCAATCGGGGCAAGTGAGGGGCTGTTTGAAAATGTTCTCAAACACTATTTTGGTGAAATTGTTTCTCCCCAGCAGGTGATGCTTCCTCCAGGGCATCGACTACCATTTACGGCTGATTTTCTTATTATTGAACCAAATACTGGCTTACACATAGATTTGGAGGTCGATGAGCCAATTTCGTTTGCAACTCTTAAGCCTACCCACTGTATCGGGGAGGATGACTACAGGAACAAGTGTTTTGCCGATGCAAACTGGCTTGTCATTCGGTTTGCAGAAGAACAAGTCTCGTCTCAGCCAGAACGCTGCGCTCGATTTATTGCTGGTGCGATCGCCCAACTGACAGATAATACTACTTATCGCCAGAAGCTACTTCATGTAGAGAAAGTTACTTCTATGCGTCAGTGGTCTGCACGTCAAGCTTCCAAATTAAAGAAAAGTGATTACCGCCAAGGCTATCTTGTTCAGAGGAAGAACTAAGGATGTAAAAAAGTATTTCGAGACAATTTGATGAGAGCCATTAGCATTCTTCAGCTTTGAAATTTATCGGTGAGGGTTTTGTTTTGAGATTTATGGTGGGGCGATCGCAAAAACAATTCAATGTCAGTTCAACGTTCGCAATCACCGGACGCTAATAACCTTTGCTACGAACCGACCATACTGAGTCGTTCCGGTGCATTGCGGTTGTTCGGTGTCGTCAAAAGGAATAGAACACATCTTCAATTGTCCAATAAATATCTCTGTTAAGCTGAATAAGTTCTCCGAGAGATGCTAAAAGTTCGGCGTGATTTTCGCGAGTGCGCGATTCTCTAAATGCACTTACAGCCCTATCAACCCTGCGCCAAACATCTTTACAACTACCTGCACCAAATTCAAAATCAAAAATACTGATATTGCTACCTGCTGGCCATAGTTGAGCAGAACTAGGAGTGTAGTCAAATTTACCCAAAAGGTACTCGCTTTTCTGCCGAAGGCTTGCTACGACTTGAAGTGTTTCGTCTTGAAGTCGGCTTGTCATTATAGTCATGCGCTGTTGTAGTCTGTAAACCGTGTCCATTGTGTCCGCAATGCCCATGAGTTCCTGTACACGCCCGCTTGGGTATTCAGGATCATCAAGCGGTACAGGTGGGCGCTGGGAATCAAACTGCTCTATTAAAGTTTCTATTCCTTCTGGTAAACGATCATCAAGAATTGCCCTCATCCCATGCGGCATTTCATTTGTATCGAACTGAAATCGGTCAATAGTATGAACCGTGATTGAAACCGTTTTCTGCTTTTCCCATGAAGAACTCTCTGACAACTGTTTTCGTGGATATGCCCAGTAACAGTTTTTATTACCAAGATCGACCACGACTAAGAATGTAGCTGCTGGTTGAATCAGCCAGTAGTTAGCTGTAGTAATTTTTACAGGAATCGAGAAACTGTCGCCTTCCTTCTTAACCTCATCTGTACCTTTACACTGGATGTTGAATATTTGCCCAGTTGGATAATCCTGCCGATCGATAAGCTCACAATAAAAGTCGATACCTAGATCACGCGACTCAGGGATCGGCACTACATTTGAAAATCGTGAGAGGATTGCACTCAATAAATCTGCTGCAACATTCCCTATAGTTTTCGATTCCGTGCGTTTTGGCAATCTTTCCATTAATAGTGAGTACAGAGAATTAACAAATTGATACCAGCGCCAGACACCGAACTATTTATTATACGGAAACTTTCCGTATAATCTTTTTCTCAATCCTAATATATCAAGCATTACAACGAACTCCTGTCTGAATATACGGAAAACTTCTTTTTTACATCCCTATCTGGGTATTATACAGAATTTTTCCGTAACAAGATTTACAATAAGGTTATGGTTCGGTTTATTTACCTTTTGCATTAGAAAGAAAATATCCCAGAGCCAAGTATGATTGGATTTGGCAGTTTGTTTTTCCTTCTGGTAGTAAAAACTCCGATGATTTATACCCATGTTCTGAATCGGGGCGGTAAGGCTGTGTGTAGTCCCCTTGATTAGAACTACTGACATATACCTTAACCAGGAGTCAATGAGACTGCTGATTGATTTACTAATTTCCCAACTTTTGATAATTGTTTGTAACCCCACTCAACAGAGCGATCGCAAGCACGAACAATCATGCCTTCAAGCCGGTTACGCACCTGCTTCCATTCTATCGGTTTTGATGTTATCCCAAAACCAGAAATATTTAATATTGGTAAACGAATTTTAATTATTTAATTGTGGTTGGTGTTGGGAGTATTGATAACTTTCCCGTTAAGCAAAGTTTCAGCATCAAACCAAGTTTTGATACAGAAAGTATCAAACTGATGCAGGAATAGTGATAAGATAACTTTTGAGTTTGGTTTGGTTAGATGAACCTGTTCATCTATATGTACTTAATAACTGTTCTGATATTATCTACTAACTGTACTACCATACCCAAAATAGCTTTCCAGCCAAGTATTATCCCCCAAAAGCCGCTAACAAATAGACCAAATACTGACTTGAGGAAGATAACTCCCCTGTAATTTATCTCGATATTTGATTCAGCTCTGGCATAGATAAAACCATCCCCAATTTTATTTTCCAACTTCCTCATTTTTTGTTCTTCTTCTCTATCCCTTCTTTCTTCTTGTACCTTCCAACCCCAAGGGGCAAATCCCAAAATAATCGAAATTGGAAGATAGAATGGCCAGCTATATATGTAGCCAAGGGAAGCATAGATGATAAAAAAGGTTAGCCCCAAACCAGTGCGCCAAACTAAACACCAGAGGATAAAAAAACTGTCGATAATAGCGTTACGGATAACTATACTTCGGTTCTTATGATATGACATTTAAGGCTGCTCCCAATACCTAATATTTAAGTTTTTATTTAGGGTGATTGCATCCCTTCAGATTAAACTTAAACTTAGCAGTAGTTTGAATTATCATATTGATAGTTGAAAATAGAAACTACCTAATCAATTGCAATTACCTATTTAGTCACACTAAATAAGGTTAAATGTACCAACCTATCGTAACGATGTTTGTACCTAATCCGACATAGTTACTGTTGCTGTCATTGATATCTACAATTTCATCGATTATATCTTCACGGAGTTTAAATCCAGGCAAAGTTTTGATGATTTTTTGAAGAAGTTTAAAATGGTGCTATAGGTTAAAAAAAATAAAAATGATTAAGATTTGACCCTTAACCATTTGATGATATTTTTGTAAAATGATGGGATATACCTGTGTTTGATTCACATGGTTGGGGCGTATGCCATTAGTTGTGGTTTTTCTTGTTGCGAGACTTACTACCTGATTGCACCTTAAACCGCACCTGTTTCCCGATACTTACCTCGGCAAGATTGCTAATATCTTTACCAGATTTATAGGCTTCAATAATTGCCTTGTTATTAGCTTGGTACTTAATAACTCTAAATTCATCAGGAAAATCTTCATCATCTACTTCTACTAGTAAATTAGCGATTTTGGGTGGGTTATCCCTGATTTCAATTACCCTTTCTTTACCGATGTTTTTGTCATTGATTAATCCAATCTCGTGTAGGTGGATGAGGGTGCGCTTGATTTGTTCAAGTTGAGTTTTGCGACGTGAAATTACCCGGTCGTGGAGTTCGGCTACTCGCGCTTTTCTTTCCTCCCAGGTTTCAAGGTCAAGATTTAACTGGTCAACTACCCAGGCGATCGCATCGATTTTGGTTTCGATACCATCTTGAACACCCATAAGTTCTTGTAAGAGTTGTTCTACATTACCCTGTTCGCCTAACTCGCCTGCTTCTTCTATCTGTGACCAAAGTTTAGCAGCATCTAGGCTTAATTCTTTGAGAGTGAGTTGGTTGATTTCGCGTTCAATTGCTTGAGTCATAATTTACTTTTGATATAAAAAACAACTAGCAGTTAGTTGCTACTAGTTGTTGACTAAGAAGAGTTGATGCTTGAAGGGAGATTGAATTTAGTATCCGTACTGCAAGTGATAGTAGTCTGATTTTTCTTGTGCTAATTCTGCTTCGTAGTTGTAGTAATCTGCTTCGCTTATGAAGGTGCTTCTTTTTTGAATTTGCTGTGCAGATTTTACTAATTCTTTGTTAGTTTTTAGGTTAGAACTCGTAGTAGTTTTCATGTCTATACAACTTCAATTGCTTCAACGAAGTTGTTGCGTCAGCAAATGTTGTGATGTTGACTTAGAAAGATAATATTTATCTTTTACTTTTATCATAACTATCTACTATTAATTTGTCTTAAACTACTAGTTTTTCTACCACAAAGATAGTTGTCCTGGCGATACATTTCCCCGTCTGCGTGTATGAAACAGCATATGACAGCCACTGCATAAAGCCGCGAGATTTTCTGCTCGATTGTCCTCGGGCGTATAATTTCGGTGGTGAACCACTAATGTTTTAATGCTGCGTTCTCTACGATTTAACCCATCTCTTTTATCAGTTGGACGTAAGCATTGCATACCGCAGCGCGTGCATTTCCAGTCTGATTTGGATTTGACCTCAAGTGCGATATTATCCCAGTTTGAAGAATAGCGACTGCGGTTTTTACCAGTCATTAATCAGTTCCTTTTGGGTTGCAGAAAACTAATTTTGATTGAATTTGACGCGATATTATTGTGATTATATTTACGCAGAAAGTTTTCCGGAAAAATTCACCTGTGACATAACTTGTGTGCGTATTGAATTAGCAGCCTTCTCTGCAATTTCTTCTCTATCAGCATCAGTAAGAACTACTGCAAGTAGCGATTTAAGAGCTTCGCGGTTAGATATAAACTCCTCACCGTATAAATCATCTTGTAACAAAGTAGCTTCCAAGTGAGGTATTAACTCAGGTGTAGGAGATAGCAACCGCTCTTTAATACGTGTCCTTGCAGTTTCTGTCGCAGAAGTTGTACCTATACCTAAATCCCATGTTTCAATTATTAGCCTGACCTCGCGGTTGAGAGATACACGCAGCGTTGATAGGCGACCAAATAAAGGAAGGTTGAGCATTAAAGGTGGTAATGCATTACCCCAATCCAAACCAGCGCCAATCGTGCAATTTGCTTCATCTTCGATGCAAACAGCCTCTTCGAGCCATCCTTCACCAAAAAGTAAATCTATAGCTTCTTGGGTTGTTATTGACTCATTTGCCTCAAAATTATCCTTTTGCTGTTGATGGTTCATAAATTTTTACCCGGATCAGCCCTTATCTTCGTCTCAATACACCATACTCAAAATAGACTAAATTATCATATTCTTCTTCCGAACCGCAGTTCAACATGTTTTGTTTTTCGTAAAATCCTTCAGACCTTGGTAAGGAATGCAACCCAATTCTACCTTCATACCCTAACTCAACACTTCTAATTCTTGCGAAATTTAATAGTGCTTGACCAACACCTTTGAATTGAGGCGGACGTTGAATCTCGATTCGGTTAGTAGGGGCAGTGGCAATGCCATCAACATAAACTAGCCTCTTACCAACATTTAACCGAGAACCGTGCATTTGTGTTTCTATTATCATTAATCCTTGAGTTTTGTTTTCGCACTCAACTGCGTAACCTTCAAGATTTTCTTGATTGGCAATATATCTTAATTTAAATATCCAATCCCAGTATTTATCTTCTTGACTAAATAACCTTAAGCTTTCTACCCAATAATTGACATAATCATCAACATGTCTTTGGACTAAATCTACCAAATAGGCTTCAACAGATGTATTATCAACACCCCTTTTTAACTCGATTTTTCGCTGCACCTAAAGCTCCTAATTGTTAACTGATTATTAAAGCTTGTGACTGCTATTTGACTGGTAGATAAAAGAGTAAATGTGAATCCGTATATCAGTAGCTTTATGCCAACCAGCCAACACAGCATCATCTGAAATGTCTCCAAGAACTACCAAACCATCTTCTTTATCCACGTAGTAAGGTAAAGGTTCAGCGCTCAACCAACCATAAGCAATGGCTTCTTGGTCTGGCTCAACAATTGAAACTTCTAAACTTTGCTCGTATGTTGAATAGTAGTAAGGTAAATAGCAGGCTGGATACTCTCTTAGAGATTCACGATTAACTGTGTATGATTGCCAACGCAGTTGCTCTCCCTTGATTTCTTTATGATTAGCTTCTAGCCAATCATAAAGCTTTTTAGCTTGCCGCAATGCGTGGTCTTTGCCTGCAAAAACGACGTTGGGAAGAAAAATATCGCCGTCAAAATGCACCGCAACGTCAAATAAATCTTCATCTTCATCTTCATCTTCTGCTTCTGTTACCTCAATGATTCCAGCCTTATATAGTTCGGTCATTTGCCTACATTGGTAGCTCTACCCCTACATGGTTAAAATTTTAGCTAGTTACAGAATAATCACAACACTCTGTTGGTTCTAGCCCACCTATGAAACTAATCAACGCAAAGGGACGCTAGAATTTCAACCAATTTATGAGGTGATGTCTTAAGTTCACTTCTTAAACTGGGACGATCTCTTTCGGATAGTGCGCTTATGTATCGGCACTAGGGAGTAATGAGTATACGGACAGCGAGGGGAAGTGCGTCAACGCTACCTTTGAAGGTCAACACGCCAGGTCTAAATAGCAAGTGGCGATGGCGTAACCGCCTGCTGGAAGCGATCGCCTCGCAGATGTAAGCATATAAAAAAGTTCAACAATTCTAGTCTCTCAAAGCATTGATTTAGAGTGGTTGGGTGCAAGCCCCGTAAAAATAAGTTGAACAATTTGGGGCTGGAAAAGGGATTACTACACAACTTTTTCAACACAGAGACACCAAGCTCAAATAAAAAAGTTGAACAATTAGGAGAGTGATGTTAAGAGAATGTGGGTGCGATCAGCTACGCCCCGCCTTAAGAGCGATAACGTAACCGCCATGAGCCGGTGGCGATCGCTCTAGTAATAACGTAGCGTGGGCGCGGCGTACAGGCAAGCAAGCGATTTATGGACGGATGCCTGGAGCGGGGTAAAGCACCTAACAGAAATTGTTGGACTTTATTATTTATTGTTGAACTTTTTTATTCTTCTACAGCAGATTGTGTCTAAATGTAACAATCTTTCAAAACATGGGCACAATTAATACTCAGTAAATTATAGCTTTGCGCCAAACCTTTTACAATCAATATGTCGATATCAAAAATGATATCAAATGCCTGACCAAAAGCCCCCACCAAGCGAAATGATTCGTGTGCCCGTTCCACTAATTAAGGTGGTTCGGCGACTATCAAAACTACATAGGCAGGGTCATACAATTGCCTTGCTGCAAGCCTTAGAGGAATTACTAATAAAATTTGATATCAATAATGATATCGATGTAACGGCAGGCAGTAAATCAGTCAAACAGCTAGAGAAAAAGCTGGAGAAACTGGAATCCCATCTTGCCGATCAAGGCTCCTTGGTGGAAACAAAACTTGAAGCTATCACCAAAAAGCTGGAGCTAATCGAACGGGCGATCGCCTCTGGGAGATTGGGCAACAACAAACCACGAAGACAAGTGCACCCGTACCAACAAACACAAGTTGAATTACAACCCAGGACAAACGAAAGTCTTGCTCCAAGACTCGGTGTTAGCCCCCAAAGCCTGATTGCTGAAAGAGAAAAACTCAGCGCCAAAGAATTTTTGAGTTGGTCACGTAACCGCGATCCAATGAGCGTGGGTTGGGAATGGAATGCTCTTGACGAACTGTATCATCCGCTCAGGTGACGCAAGCGTTCACATTTCTGGGCTAGTGGCGCGATGGGTTACGTAGCGATCGCCGCGCCGCTAATTTCTAATCGGGGCATATCTCACAAAGTCTCAGCGATATCGTTTGAGATTAAGAGAGCTAGCTTCATCTTCACCCACGTGTAGATAGTTGTCTATCGTGATTTTCCCTGACGAGTGGCCCAGCGTTTTAGTGATGATGTGAATAGGCGTGTTTTTAGCAGCATGGGTAGCGTGGCTGTGCCGTAACCAGTGTGGGGAGGGGATGCGACTTAACCCTGCTACTTCGGCAATGGATTTGATGATGCGGCGGATGTGGCGATCGCAAATGGGTTCACCCGTTTTTTGGCTTGTGAAAAGCGGCTCGGTTTTGTTGGGAGCATGTTGTCGATTAGCCAAAAGGTATTGGTAAAGTTCTATTGGTATGGGAACATCGCGCTCCTTGTCTCCTTTGCCTACCACTTTAATGTAAGGTAGCCCGGACTGATTTGAATGCATGGTAGCCCAGGTTAAACCACTCTCACCTACCCGAATAGCACCGTAGTAAAAAAGCTCCAGAATTAGTTGGTTGCGTTGCGCTTGTATCTTTTTGTGAGGAGTAGGGGCTTGTTCTACAACTTGTGCAGCTGCATCGAATAGGATTTCAATCTCAGTTTCAGTCAGGGTGCGCTCCTTAATCTTTTTGCGCTCCGGAGGTACTTTCAACAACATTGCAGGGTTGGCCCGCAAGTAGCCTACATCGCAAGCGTAGCGCAGAAAGCTTTTAAGGGAAGCAAGGCGACGGCGGACGGAAGCACGAGCAATTTCCCCTGTTTTCTCTTTTTTAAGTAGGTGGGCTTTGTAATTGTCCACATCTTCTTTGGTGGTGGTGTGCAGGTTTAAATTATCTAAGTCTGGATAGTCAATGCCTAGTCGCCACTGAACAAAGTGCATCACGTCATTTCGGTATGCCCGCACAGTTTGCTCTGACTCCCTACTCAAGAGCCAACTAGAAAACAGTTCGCTGGTAGTTTCCGCCCCAGTGATTTTGGGTGTGCCAGTTGCCTGTACCACCGCTTCGACTGTTGCTTTGATCACCGCTAGTTGTTCCGGTGATAACTGAGCGAGCGCCACCCCTAATTCTTCTGTATCTACACCTGCGTCTGTACGTGATAACGTCATCACACAGCCTCAAAATAATACGCGGGATAAAGCGGGTTTATCCGCCCCAAAAAAATGTCCGATAACGTTTGTTCCCAGACATTTTTAGTCTCATTCTACTCCCCCTTGCTACTCTACTCACTACTAACAAAAAGGGTTTTGCCAAATTAATTGAAATGTTAACTTGTGTGAACGCACGAGTCGGTTTTCTGATACTCCTTTGCAAGGGTCTTCATCAGGCTTAGTATCCAAAACTACTCTTGTCATAGACATCCTGAAATTAATTCACCGCCCGTGTTTGTTCCGGAAGCTGATGCTGTTATAGCAAGGGACTGGGGACTGGGGACTGGGGACTGGGGACTGGGGACTGAGTGAAAAGTCTTTTTGTGTCTAAGTTTTATCATCTGTTAATGTCCTGACCACCAAGGCTTGTGCTATAGCTTCTTCCCAAACCGCCGCAGATGAACGGGAGCAACTGTTTATTGATGCGATGGGCTTACGCCCCGCCTTCTTGCGATGGCGTAACCGCCCGCCTTCTTGCGATGACCTCCGGTCGGTCGGAGACCATCGCACCAATAAAGTGCAGATAATTCTCGTGAAAGCGCAATTTACCTACCTTGGTACGCCGTAAAATCCATCGTGTCAAGTCTAATTTGTTATTGAAATCCAGAAATCCTTTTTTAGTAAAGGCTACAGGTTTTAGGGGTAGACGGTAATTGCCAACCCACAGAACCTGTATTTTGAAAATCCCTTGCGCTGCGATGGCACAAAGGGCCTACGGTGGGCGATCGCAACACAATTAGGCTTTGCCTAGAGACTGGCATTCCAGAAAATGCCTATAATCTCTTTTTAGATGACAATTAATTGTTAAGTGGACATTTTAGCTTGGTGTCAGCGTTAATTCTTCATGCTTGCTGGAATTGACAATTTTCACCAAGTGCTGATTGAGATAACTTTGGGCCGAAATGTACAGACTTTCCCAAATTTCTGAGTTGCGACAAATTTTAGTCCCCACTGTATTTCCTGCTGTTTTCTCCGATATCAAGTATTTACGGTAATAGTTAACCCACAGGTGTTGGAGAAAGTTTTCGGCGAATTCGTCAAAAGGAATAATCCAGTTATAGTCTTGGTCTAGGAATACCCGATAGGATGCAATTATGGGTAGTGCGAGGTCAGTTGGCGCACCAAACCCAAACGAGTACTTGCTGTCGGGGAGAAGGGTAGTTTTGCGTGTATCAATTGATGCTAAATCGTTGACACCCTTTCTTCTGGGGTTGCTGATATGTTCTTGGATGATTTCGTACAGTCTTTGCTCAATCCACAGAGCTTTGGGAAGTAGAGGCAATAGAAGAGTTAATCTTTCTCTCTCAGTGTCTGTGATTTGACTAGGGGTGTTCGTACCTGTAGGGTGCTTGCTTCTTTTATTCCCGTCAGGGTTGTATCTATTTCTGTCGAGGCAGTTGATCAGCTTGAACAAGTGGTTAACATTACATTGAGCATTTCTAGGAGCGCCGCTTTGGTTTTGGTAATAGGCAATGCGGAATTTTCTATCTTCTGCTCTTTCTAACTGGGCTAAATACTGCTTGATAAATTTGTAATCTCCCCTGGCGTTGACTTTGGAGCGAGAATCTACAGGAGAAGTAGTATTTGAGGCGAGGGCTATATCTTTAGCCTCCTCTTCCTGGAGTCCAATGTGGATGGTAACTTTGACTCTGGCAAGGCTGAGGTCATATTTGTAATTTTTAGCTTGCTCAAATGCTAAAACTGTGTGACCTCCGTTGATAATGCCATCGCTACCCCCCTCGCTAGCTTCTAAAACTTCTAGCTCCAGTTCGGTTTTGTTTTTGCTAGGTTTAACTTTATTGGCTGACAGAACGATTCCACTGTGACGAGAGAAGAATTTTTCTGGTTGAGTCGTCACAGAGTCAAAGATTTGTCTGTAGGTTGCACTTTTGCGGTTTGGTTCCCGGATGTTGGGTTCTAGGGGTAGGTTTGTGGGAAACGTGTCCACATGGGCGGTGGCGATGATGCAATTGGGGTTTGCATGGAAATAGTTGTCTACTTTAATAATCCAGTTTTTCGGCATGGGTGGTTTCTGCATCTTAGCGATACATTCTCAATTATTCTTCTCGTGGGAAGAAGCTCGCGCTTAAAGATTATATTTTGTAATTTATGTCTAAAATTGTTGCAGTTGACTGGCAACGTCTGAACAACTGGCGGCAGTCCCCACCCGATAGCAAAGTAGGGGAGGGTAGTTCAGCATTGGGAGCCGCAATGAATAGCATTTCCAGCCTCTGGCTGGAAACGAGATTTTAAAGGGGTTTGAGCTTAAGTTGACACCAATGGTAGTTCAGTACATACCATTCAGGAGCGGGTTCAATCATTTACAGGTGGGTATCTCAAGAGAGCAACTTGCTTCTTTGGCGTTGGCAATCCTCGACTTGAAAGCCAAATTGAACAGCTGATACTTCTTTAAAGATTCAAGTGAATGGGGAAGGCTCCGGTGGTGTGGGAACAGAAGATGGTGAGAGTTTTTGAATATGCTCAACGGATGGAGGGCGATCTCTACTTCACAGGACTTGTGACTTGCAACATCAAATATCCGTTTCGGACAAAATATGCTTCACAAGCTAGTAAGACAATGAAATCGAAAACTTATAGTTTGTTTTTACCACAAGGTTGTATTGCTGCATTTAGATTATTGGTAGTTTGCTTCAGCAAATTTAGCTGGAAATTTCTGAGAAGAGTTGAAATGTTTTAGAGTATTGACCATTGGATACCCATGCGTAGCAAGTGACTGGTGCTGTAGCGTCCAAGCGATGTCCCAGGAACAGAGCAAGATGAGCAGGCCCAGCAAAAAATAAATGGATTTCTTTACCGCCTATAGACACTAATGTATTGACAATTAATTTTTTAATGCTTCCAACAGCATTGTTGGCATGTTGTGGGGAAGTAATAGGCTGCTCTCCTCTAATGTGAAGCACTGGCTCACCTGTGAGTCCATACTTCTCCAGATTGACTTCCACTTCAGGAATAATATCTCGAAGAATACCTATGCTAACAACCAAGCGGGTTCCTGTGTTGTCTATAATCTGATGAGCTAAAGGATAAACGGGGGTTTCTTGAGTGGGATAAGCATCTGTTGCCCATACCTCTCCACGGTATTCCATTTCGATGGCGTAGCCCCTAACAGCTGAGAAGACAGATCCTATTGCAAGACATGCTGTCAGACGACGATTGCCAGCAAGCCTGATTCGCTTATTATTTCTATACTTTTCAATCCAACTTCGAGTATCCTGTAGTTCAATCAGTAAGTGATTCCACTGTTGAGAAGGGGCAATGTCCCGAGTTTCACCACCAGAAAAAGATGCCCAATCGAAATACAATCCATGATGCTCTGGGTTATTTTCAGAGGCAATGGCTGTGTAAATCAGGATGGGACGAAGGGCAGGTAGTTGACTCGGAGGAATTTTTTCTCGCAGTTTTGTCTCTAACTCTTTGCGGGTAATAATTTGATTCTTGCGCTGTCGTATAAATGTACCTAAGTGATTATAAATATTATCAAAAGTTTTAAAAGATACATCTTCATATTCACTCAGATTCTCAGCCAAAGACTGCTTAAAAAGAGCTTCGCCATGAGATTTTGCAGTGTTCCAATCTGCCTCGACTATCACCTTTTCAAAAATGAAAAAGGCATCTTGTTCTGTACCGCCAATTTTTTTGACTAGGCGGGTATACTCTTTGAAAGAATTTTCTTTGACTGTAGAGTTTTCTTCATAAAAATCTTGAGGATTACGAACGCGGCGCAATCCATTTACCAAAGGCTCTAAGTCTCTGGAAACTCCTGCTGCTACAAGTATAAACTGCTGATAGGTGTTTGGACTACCAGCATCTACTTCTCGGAACCGTTGAATTTCATTTAAAAACTTAGATGGTTGGAGTGTATGGTCTTTAACTTCAAGAAATTCTATCGCAAACCCACGACCGGGTACAAAAAACTTTGCCTCTACATCTCCAATCCCTTCTCGGATCATAGCTGTGAAGCCATCCTGAGCTAGCCAAGCAGGAATGCGAGCAAGCATGACTTGCTCCTGAAAGGAAAAGCCACCTTCAGCAATATCACCACCACGAGACTGTGGTTCTAGGAGTGAGGGAGTCAAATGTTCGCTCTCTGTCATGCGGTTTGCTGCTCAGTCGGTTTTTCCAAAATAGAATACCCTTCAACGGGATTGGAACTCCAACTTTGGAGTTTTGAATCTGAGGCGTGTGATGATGGTCCGAGCCATTTTCCAGTATCTAGCCACAGTTCATAGTAATATAACCATAATGCAGTCCACGGGATGATAGTCTTTGCAAGCAGCATATCTTTCTGCCACGGTTTTTCTTTGGGGTAGTAGAGGCATAAAGTTCCGTCTTTCCAAACATGGGGAGGTCGTGATGCCAAAGAGGGAGATATGACATTAACGGTTGGGTAAGAGCTGAGTTTGTAGCGGATTGCTACTCGATATTTTGGGGAAAACTGACGGGGTTGAAGCGTGCCTCGCCATACAGCTACCCCACGCTCTCGCCTGTAAGCGAACCCAGGAAATCGGTGCAATATGTGCAGGTTTTGCAGCCCCAGGTTGATAGTGGGTTTCAGTTGAGAATATTCAGCCTTGGTCAATCCCATGAAACTTGGTTGCAATGGTTGAAGTGTATAAACCAGAAGCAGGTTGGCTGGGCAGAATTAAACCAGTAGAGCTGACGTAAGATTTACCAGGTAAACCCGCTTTAGCCAATTGAGACGCAGCGGTTTCTACCTCTGATGGAAAATATTCTTCTCCAAAGATTTTTTGCCAGTATTTAATCGCCTTCTCCCGATCATCAGTCTCTAACGCTTTAGCTGCCCAATTCCGTCCTTCATTAATTCGTCTCATGAAGGTTTCAAAGTGGGTGCGGCTCCAGTTCCAAGAGATGTTATGACCAAGAATCGGATCAGGGAGGTTTGGGGTTGCAACATTGCTAGTATATAGCAGGTGATCGTATTGGCGGTAAATAGCATTCAAAAGCTCGTAAAATAGGACTGCCAATGGCTGTGTCATGTCTAAAGTGTTCTGTTGGATGTGATAAACCAGCAGAGCGCCAAGCCAGTAACTCTTAGGTTTGCGGCTTTTCATTTGGCAGTCACGGAAGTGCTTCAGAAGCTTGCCAAGTGGTTTAACTTTGCGATCGTGTTTTTCCTGTAGCTCATTGAGTAAGTTAATATACCCAATGGGGTGCGATGCAATCAACTTATTGAATCCTCGATCTGGGACGTAAAGCACACTCTCGAATCCATTTGGTGCAATGCAAGGAACAAAGTCTAGGTGGAAGTCTTTGCCTTTGAAGTAGACATGGACGGATCGGCGTGCCCGCTCTACTTCTATTTCCGCTTCTGCATATCCCTCAAAGCCCAAAGCTTTTGGCAAGCCATCAAGCAACTTTTTCATGTCTTGAATTAATCGTTTAGCCTCTGGTTCATTTGCCTTTGGATCACCAGGGACACGTATTAGGGTATCTACGTCTTTAACATCACCTACTGCCATTTTTTGGGCGTATGAGCCTGCAAGTCGGGAGTGAGGGTAGACAGTGGGAAAATCTTTGCTTTTGGCAATGTACTCACGGACTAAGGGTGGTAAATCGCGTGCTGCATCAAGGCGTTCTTGGGGTGGTTGAATGTTCTTGAGCAGTTCTTCAAAGTGTGTAATAAGCGGAAACATCTATTTTTACCTTTACTGAATTGGGCTATTCATAACGCAGCGCTATGGTAATTTCTTTTCATATGCCACCATCATCAATATTTGAATCAAATATATCTTCCAGAAAAACTTACTCGTATTACCTATCGTTAGTAACCAAATTCATTTGAATTCAGCCGACATTGACTCACACTATGTCAGTGTGTAGCACTTTATTACACTGTATTTTAATGCTTTTTGATTAAAAAGAACAATTGTACTATTGGTGAAAACCGTACTAGAGTTAGTAGTAATTTTACGGTTTATCATTCAGTCTGGTGATTAACTCAAAGTAAGGGGAGCGATCGCTCCCCTCTCAATTCATGTACACTTCGTCATAGAGTTGTTGCTTCGCAAATAATTCATGCAATGGAAATATTGCTTACCTAGGAGTAAGTAAGAAGTGGATTTTTCTGCTAAACGAGACTATAAGGTTTATTTCTGTCCTGAATCAGCGCACCATTCAACAATTCCCTGACGCACCCAAAAGTGGCAGCGGCATTCGTTAAGCTGCCTAACAGAAGGATTAAGTGTTGGTCGTCCCAACGAATCAATGGCGATCGCCCAGCAAGGATGCCGCTTTTGATTCAAAGACAGCAAAATATTTTCACCACATCCTCCAGGGCAACGAAAACAAGCCCATTTCTGATATTCAGCATCACCAACGACTAAAATCTCCCCTGGTTTTATATTCTCAGGTGCAGGATGTGTTGGAACTATCCGTGCTGATAAGTCTGGCTGACGAATAAAACGCAGCCAGATTAATAACTGTCTAACTACACCGCGAAGAAACATCCCTTACTCCACCAGATTGAGAAAAGGCATAACATCCCCTCTGCTCCACCACTGGGCACCGGTTGTCCCGCAAACTGGGCAATTGGGATTAGGGATTGCTGCTGGTTTACGGTCAGTCGTCAGATGGAATTTACGAACCCTGTGAGCTGCTGCACCATCCTCACCACGGAAACCCTGAAGGCGGTGGACAAGTTCCTGCATCGCCATAATTGCTACCTCCGTTGTAAATAAAACAACGGCAGGGCTGGGGTTTCCTTCTCCAATAACGTAGGCTTCTGCCTTGCGGCGTTCGTACTCATCAGAATTACTGCGTTTCAACGCTTCATCTCTCGCAGCAACAGGATTTATAACTTCACGACACAATAGACAGGTGTGTCCTGGTGCAGGTGCAAGCACCGTGACGCGACCATCCAAAGCCTGAAAATTGGGCGTTTCCCCTTGAGAAACCTCAATTGCTAAACCCATATCAAATACAGGTGTTGCATAGTAGTAGGCAAACCTATTCAGCATTAGGCGACCCGTGTGATCATCAGTGCAACAAAAAATTACGTCGCACGCTTTCAGGGGATCGCGGCAGTCTGCTTCTCCAATCCAAGCTTGATATGTTCTCACTTGAACACCAAGTCCAAGTTCCACAAGTGACTTGGCAACAACTTCAACTTTGGGACTCATAGCATCAGCGTCTGGCTGACGCGCACCGTGTAGCCGATTTAAATTTGTATCCTCAACAATGTCTTTATCGAAAAGTGCAATGTTCCGAATACCCATCTTTGGCAGCAACATAGCGATCGCACTTCCTGTACCGCCGCAACCAATGACCCCAACACGCAACATCGATAAGTCTTGATTGAGGGCTTCCCCAAAAGCTAAAGCCTGTCGCTGGAATGCTGGAGGAGAAACCCCCAGCCCCCGGTTTGGATAATACAAACGGATTTTCTGCCCAATCACACGAATCATCCGCAAGGAGATAACTTCTTGCGAACTAACCCACAGGCGACCAATCAAATTTCCATCCGGCATTAGGATAACACTCAAAATCTGTGTATCTGAGCCGTTGCGGTTTTGTGCCAGTTGAATCAAGTCTGGTTCGTTAGTATCATCCTGAATAGAGAATTCTCTCAAGCCTTCTCGATGACTGTGAAAAATGGCTACCGTGAGGTTTTTTGCTTGTGCCGCTTGCAATGCCCGAACAAAAGAATCCATTTTCCAGGTAATGTGTTTGGCAGAGAAAGAAACAATTTCATCCTCTGGCACTGGTATTACTTCATAAGAAATGAATTTTTGGTGCGGCTGCCCATCCCAAGGGTCGGCATTGATAACGGCCTGTCCACACAAGACATAGGCTGCTCGCTCTTTACCATCTATGGTTAATAGCAATTCGTGCAGGTAATTTGAGTGTTGCTCTTGCAATGTCAAGCTTACAGTATTCAAGCAGTCACCTCCAAAGCATTTTCAATCCGTTTGAGCATTGTCCATATGCCATCTGTACCAGGTCGCCACTCATTATTATGTCTCGACCATCGTTGCCATTTCTGACCATTAAATTGGTGTGGTTGATCGGCTGCCTTTGGGTATTTTGCACCTTGTACCAGCTTTACCCACGGCAGCAGGTAAAACATATCGGGGGGTGCATCTGGGTATCCGCTCGGCAAGAGAATTAAGATATCTGCCTGTTCAGTATCAAAACGGCCAAGTGGTAACTGAAATTCGCGTAAAATAACGCCCTTTTGACTGGCATCTACCACTTCTTCAAAAGGTAAACCCCTGTTTTCCAGGTATTGGCGATCGTTTGAGGGTAAAAAGCTCATTACTTAACCCTCCGTTGTAGTCTTTTTACCAGTGAAGAATCGCTCGACTCCTGGTGCTTGTAAATCGACAGATTCGTTATCGGCAATTGGGCGGTCTTCTGCACCACGTAGTTCAAGCCAAACTCCATAGGATGCAAGGTCAACGCCAGCAAGTTCCTTCAGCTTTAACCCTGTGATCATTGGCGCGCCCCACTCAAATCGCCGACCATCGATGACAAAACGGAAGGAGCGATCGCTGCGCCAAGTAATGAATCGCTCAATACCAGGCTTTCTGAGTTCCACGGTTTCATCAAGGCGAATTTCTTCTAACTGACCGTTATGTAGCACTTGGAAGATGAGGTACTCATCCACAGGTCTCTTGCTTGCTTCATCAAGCAGCTGCCCTCCCGTAATCACGGGGTCGTCTACTTTGTAACTTCGGTCATCAATCCGCACTAAGTAGTGTTTTGCAAGCGGTGGTTGTACAGCCCCGTGCTGCTTGACCCACGCTTCCAGTTCAATCTCATCAACCACAATATTGTTCGTCATAATTTTGTTGCAAAAGTGACTTTCAATTTCACACGTAAAATTTTATCCATTATATTGCACACATGATTTAAAATTGCAACAGTGAAATTGGAGATGAAATGGCAAAAGGACAGTTTGATGTTGAAGCTTTTTATGCAGCATTGGACAGCCAACGGCTGTCTAAGCGTATGACATGGAAACAAGTTGCCGAAAAATCTGGTGTTAGTGCGTCCACCTTGACTCGGATCGCGCAAGGTAGACGACCAGATGTAGACAGTATGGCGGCAATGCTCGCATGGTCTGGGCTGAACGCAGACTCCTTCATCAAGCGCGAACAGGATACTCTAACCGAATCCGAACCACTCGCTAAAATTACGGCGTATTTGCGTGCAGATCCCCATTTAACGCCAGAAGCTGCATCTGCAATGGAAGCTGTCATCAAAGCTGCTTACGAGAAACTTCGCAAGGATCAATGAGATGACATTACGCTGTGGTTTTAGTCAGGAGGCAAATGCTTATGCCTGGTAGTCCAAGGAAGTTAAAATTGCGTCGGGGCTTTAAGACAGAGGCAAATGCTTATGCCAGGGAATTTCGAGCGGAGCTTGGCATAAAACCATACGCTCCCTTATGCCCTTGGCAGCTTGCTGAACATTTAGCAATTCCTATTGTTCCACTATCGGAATTTCAAAATGAAATTTCTGAAGAGGTTCGCTATTTCACAGAAAAAGACATAAAAAGTTTTTCTGCGATAACAGTGTTTTATGGTACACAAAGAATAATTGTTCACAATGACGCTCACAGCCCTCTACGTCAGGCTTCTAATGTTTCTCACGAATTAAGTCATGGTATCCTTCAACACCAGCCAGATGAAGTTTTTAACGAATGCGGATGCCGGAATTTTAACCAAGAATATGAAGATGAAGCAAACTGGTTAGCTCCGGCACTTTTAATTTCAGAAGAAGCTGCCCTCCATATCGTTCAAACTGGAATGACAATAGATGAGGCTGTTGAATATTACCACGCTAGCAAGGAAGTTATCAATATGCGTATTAATGTTACTGGAGCGCGAAAACGAATTTTATCTCGTTAGAGGGCTAGTTGAATCAGCTTAACTGCAAAAATTACTTAATTCAGGGTTTCTTAAGTTAAAAGATTTAACTCATAATTACCTTTATATATAAATATGAATTAGTTTTTATAATAATCATCCATAAAATTTATTCTCTAACAGGTTAATCATACTGCTGTATATATTCATTAAGCTCGATCCGTAAGTCTTATTCTCTTGTACAGCTTATTTTTAAATGCAAACTAGACATTTGTGTCATCCTTTCATTCTGCATCTTCCGACGCCTCCGTTGGGCATCCCAACCGCGCACACATATTCTGGCAGTGTTGTGTTACCCGTGGTTGCAAATTGGCTATAGTGACCAAATTAGGTGGTAACTGTTCAGCAAACAACCGTCCTGGATGGATTTCATCCCACATCGAACGCATCTGTGCTCCTCGTCCTTTACCAGGGGCATGGATACCAAAACCAGAGATAATACTGCACCAAACAGGTTGGAAATGTCTTATAAGTATTGCTTCTCCCCAAGCAACCAAGTCCACTGCCATCGCCACGACCGTAAAGTTAAATTCGGCAACATCAAGATTTGGTGCTTGGCGAATGGAGTTCCTATGTTCTCTTAAGCGACCAACCAGACCGCCAGCAATAGTTCCCTTGCCAGTACGCTTGCCAGGATTCTCAGCTTTCCCGATATAGATTGGCATACAGCATTTTGCTTGGTTGGCATAAGTAATATTTGCGTACAAAGGAAACTGTCCCCGGTAGTAAAGTAAGTAAACGCCAACATAGCCAGCCAACTCTTCTTTATGCTGTTCCAGTTCACTGAGCGGGTAGCATTGCTGTCTAGCCTGAAATTCGATTAACTGCTCGCGTAAAGTAGCAGGAGCTTGGAAAACCTCTAATGGCATGAATGATCATTGCTAGAGAGCAACTATCATTTTCCTGCCAATGGTAGTTCCTGTAAATGGCTGCGGATACTGCTAGCAATAAGATGGGCAAGAGTAACGGGTACAGCATTACCAATCTGGCGCATCGACTCGCCCCAATTACAGGGGAAGTAGTAATCATCAGGAAACGTCTGTAACCTCGCAGCTTCACGTACTGTAAAGTAGCGAACTTGTCCATCAGGCAAGGCAATCATATTCTCCCCACCGGGGACACCATGCACCCCTGCTTTTAAGGTTTTGGCTGGTTCATCTAAAGGACTACCAGTATGTCCTGGATAACTTCTAGCTCCTGGAATATAAACGTGATTTGGAATTTCTACTGCCACATCGGTGTTTTCGGGCAGTGGTAAATCAGCGATCGCATCCCGGACAGTACACCAGGGAGCAGTCACGCTACCTAACAAATTCGCACCAGTACGTTGCAAGCGACTACGAAGTAAGGATGGTATTTCTGGGCGTTCTTTGCTAGCTATGGTGTGGCGTTCCCAATATTCACCAGTAATCCACTTATGCCAAATAAGCGCTTCTTCAGTATGTGTTGGTTCAGGGAAAGACCAGTTTGCTTTCAAATCAGAGCGAAAACCAACAATAAAAACCCGCTCCCGCTTTTGTGCTACTCCATAATCCGCCGCATTCAACAGCCTGAAGGTAACGCGATAGCCAAGGTCATCACTCTTGCCACTATTATGATGACGCTCTAGGCGTGCCAAGTGGTCAACCCAAGGCTCATCTGGCTTGGGCAATAGCTGTGGATGGGTTAGCTGTAAAATAATATACTCAAAATAATTAATAAAATTACGACGTAGTAATCCCCGCACATTCTCAATCAGGAACGCTTTCGGGCGTAATGCACGTACTGCACGAAAAAACTGTGGGAACATATCTCGCTTGTCGAGAAAAGCACCATGCCTGCCACCAATTGAAAAGGGCTGACAAGGTGGCCCACCAGCTAAGAGGTCGATTTCTTCCTCAATCGTAGAATAGTCAAAATCCGTTACATCCATCTGGTGAATATGCCAGTCGCTAACAAGGGCAATCCCTCGCTGTTGATTTTCACGGATGGTGTAACAACTGTGCTTATCCTGTTCCACAAGTGCCAGATGATGAAAGCCCGCCTTGGCACAGCCCATCGCCAAGCCTCCAGCACCTGTACATAACTCTATCGATTTCACTGGTTCCAATTTAAAAACAGTCACTGCAAAACATCTTCATAATATATCTAACACAACCCAACATAGTGCTGTAAAGCGTTTGCAGATTGCAAGGATGTTGAGATGCATCTCTACTCCGTTATCTGGTGGTTTCAAAATGTCTTGTACAGATTAAATCTTTGTACTTATACTACTCTTGATTTTGGTTGCTAAGTTTTTAGCCTGCCATATTTGACAGGCTATAGTGATATTTATACTCCTTATTTTAACTAGCAATAGGCGCTATTTCAGGAGAGAATAGTTTGTGATTTTCGACAGCATATTTATAGCTAAACAGTCCATTGTTTGACAAGAAAAATTTATCTTCACTACCCGATATCTTGAGTACGGTGATAACACATGGGGATTGAATATTGTTATTGCGAATGAATTTCCTTGCAGTTGTACAGGTTTTCTCTTGATGGTTCTGTTGATAGCAACTAAAGCTTGTAACCTTTGATAGCAAAACTTTTCCACGTAATCTGCGTCTGAAATGGTATCTACCTAGTTTTTGTCGAATTCGTTTTGACATTTTGTACTCTCCTTAATAATTGTGCGTGGTTTTTATATCGCTTAAGTTGAATTTCAAGCTGACGGGCTTCTTGTTTACTTGAGGTCTTCCATACGTAGACAATTTTGAATTCGATGCCGCGTTCTATCGCAGCACGAGTAAATGCTGCTCCAGACCCTTGTAGATGCTGCTGAAATCTTTTCTTGAGGTTCGCGCATGAACCTAAGTAATAACGAGCTTGATGTTTCTCATTTCCGAGCGGACGAGATAGCTCAATCAGGTAGCAGCAAGGAATTGAGGGAATTTCTCCTGACAATTCCATATATGCTTTTTTGGGATTATTTTTAAGACTGAGGCGTTAGCTGATTGTGGTGGTTTATGTCGTTACACAGTTGAGCTTTTGTTGCTCTTGTACCCAAGTAATTACATTTGATTTACTAACGCTTACAGGCTTATTTTCACCCACGATAAATACTTGAAACCAGCCAGTTTCTAACTCATAGTAGTCAATGATTAAACCTGATTCTCTGGCTGTTTTTAGAGCTGATACTTCCTGGGGTAACAATCTTTCAATTTTTAACTGTTCTTCTGAAGAAAGCTGCTTCCAAACTTCATCTTTAACAGCCAAATGCCTGTATATAGCACTTCTTATTTGATAGTAACTGGTGGCTGATTTGAGTTTTTCTACAAGCATTGATACTTCTTCCCCAACTGGCTGCCGTTCTGTAGCGTTACTGGTGCTGGTTTGTTCGTTTTGTTTTAGTGTGGAGTTAACTTCTATAACTTTTTCTCTCTCTGTTGGGGATATTTCCTCTTGTGGTAACATTCCTGACTCAACCACAACCACTTCAGATTCAGCAGTCTCTTCTTGGGGCTGCTCTTTTTCTTGAGATTTGATTCTGGCGTGATAGTCTGCGATCGCTTCACGAAGAATTTGCTGTGGGAGTAGCCCATACCCATCAATTAATTCCTGTGTGAGTACCCCTGTTTGGTGGTCTTCCTCGTACTGAGGAGGGAATTGGCAATAGCGATCGCCTTTTGGAGTTCTGCGCCAGATTGATATCTGTTTTTGTTGTTCCTGTTTTTGTGTTTTAAGGAGTGCTTTCCTCTCTTCGATTAACTCCAGCACCAGTTCGCAGGTTAATCCTCCAATTGGGTAATCCTGTAGCTGACTAATGATTTGCTTGTATTGAAGAGAACACAGCCTAAGAAGTATTGTTACTGGAATTGGTGCTAGGTGTTGGGGACAAGTTGAAAAGTCTTGAAAATTTTCGGCTATTTTGAGCGCTCGTTTTTCCTCAGAGCTTCCTTTGTCCCAGCCGTATGTATCGAGCAAAATTCGGTATTCTTTCTTGCTATAGGTGGTTTTGTATTCATAGAGTAGGAAAGCGACGTGCAAATATTCCAGACTGCTGATTTCGATATGTGCGGTTGGATTCGGATCTAATTGATGCTTTTGGGAGTAAGGGATTGATGTGATAGTTGCTGGCATGATAAGATTCACTTCGCATTAATTTCGTTGGTCTTAAAAGACCACTTACCTATTTCAGTCAGCGCAAATAATTCAGGCTGCTTGTTTGTCCCAAGCTTTTGATGATTTGGAGATAGCAGCCAAGGCATAGCCCAAGGTGTACTTGTGAATTTTGGGCATTTTGTGAAACGACATATCCTGACCCCAATCTTGGACTGACTTGGTGCCAATATGTAATACTTGCGTGAGGGTTTTGACACAAGTTGCGCGAAAATTGGCGTGGGAAACTGTTTGCAGTATTTGCTGTTCAGTTAATTCTTCGAGGAGTATTTTTTCTAGAAAGGTTTGAGCATCTACTTCTGGTGCGTTGTATTCTCCTCTCAAGATGCTCTTTAGCTGGTCTGGCACGATTTCGGCAACGTGAATGTAAGCAAGTGCAAATTTGCAGCAGTTGGGTATCCCATCAAAGTTGAGATCGCTTCCCCACTTGCGAACTGTTGGTCTTTGTACACCTAAGACTGCACATAGTACAGTGATGCATTTTTTGCGGTATTGCGAGTCAGTTTCTTCCTCCAGCAGTTCTCCAGGGCTAAGTTCGGCTATACCGAAGCAGTAACGTAAGAATTGTCTGGGTTCTAAACCTTCTTTGGGTAAGTTTTTGAAGATTTCGCAGTATTTCATATTGGACTCGTGCAGAAATTTTGATTGAAACAGGTGTTTTTCTGCCATCTCAACTTTTTTGTGCTTTTGATTGAAGAATACCAAATCAACTAATTACGTATGTGTTTTATTTACATTTTTTAATTATTTAGCAGTGTAAAAATATTTTTACACTGCTAAATAGTTACGTTTGTTAACGATTTAGCATATAAAGGCTTCAAATATGCTTTGTGGTTCCGATAGACTGAAGTAACATGAGTAAACAACAGCCCGAACAAAACCCGAAGCTACCTCCGAAGCGTGGTCGTCCTGTAGATGCAGAGAAAGACCGCGTGACAGTTCATATTAGTGTTGAGATGCGGGGTCAAATTGAGAAGCTAATACCTGACATGGGTAAAAGTTTGTCAATGGTAGTTAGGAACTTGGTGAATTTAGGTTTAGAGCTTGTTGGTTTATCTCAAAAGGGACTTACTGCTCCTCGGTCAGGTAATTTAGAGGAGTGGCTTGCAAGTTATACGTCTTTGGGAACTGAGCTGCTTATTGCTTGTGAAACTCTAAATTTGTCAGCTCCAAAATCAGGACAAATAGCTATTTGGCTTTTAGACAAAATGGCTTTTGGGTCAAATGACCCTCAAATTATTAATGATGAAGAAGATACTGGTACAAAGCTTTTAGAAAGAATTCGTTTAGGAAAGAAACTGCAAACTTTTAGCCTTGAACAAGGGATAGAATTACCTCAAAATGAGGAATTTGCTACTTGGTTGGGGCAGTTATATGCTAATGCTGTTATTGGACAAGAGTTTGTAGCTGCTTGTCGGACGCTGGGTTGGCAACTGCCAGAGACAGGAAAACTACAGGAGTGGTTGCAGGATTTGGTGGTGCGATCGCGCAGCGTCTCCGCAGGAGAATCGCCCTTGGCGGCTCCTCAAGGAGCATCGCGCAGCGTCTCCGCAGTAGAATCGCAATTATCAAACGAGTTATTAGAAGAATGCGATCGATTGGGGATAGAGCCGCCAAAACCTGGTGAGGTTGTAGCGTGGCTACAAAATACCCGCCCTGCGGTATTTGAGCAGCCAATGCACGAACATAGGTTACCTTTTACGGATGATGGTTTGCCTTTAGGGGGGTCGCAACCTTTTTTGGAGCATTTACTTACACTAAATGCACCGCCAACTGAAGATGAGGAGTATGACATTGCTCATAGGTTTGGTGTAGACCCAGCTCATCTTAAGGATTTGATATCCCGCATGAGGTTTGACAAAAACGGACAGACCAATAATTGTCATTAATTTGCTGAGGGCATAAATGCATGGATGCCATTGAAGATTCTTCTGCGTTATGGGCTTTACTATGCAAGCCTGGATGGGAAATTAAACCCAATCCAGTAAAGCATCTACTCAAAATTAAAGCTCCTGACTACCAGGAAGCATTAATGCTTTATACCAACTATCGGAAATTTCTAGCAATGTGGGCGGCATCCCTCGATTGTACCTGTGCTTTGATTGGAATTCAGGGGATGCGTGGGTCTGCATTTAAAATTCTTGCAGCAACGCCAGCATCGCAGCAGAAGTTATACGAAGACTTGATTTTTGCGAGCTTACGAAAGTCGGTTAGTTGTGATTCAGAAAGACTAGTTGATCGGGAATTTGAGAATGATATCAGCAAGTATTCAGGGTTTTACATTGCTGAAACTTGTTTGCATCCTGAGCTTAGACCAATTGTTGATGAAATATTCTCAAACCCAGACAAGAAACTTGCCTTAACGCGAATGTCTGACAATTTGCAATTGATCGTGTCCGCATCAGCAGCACGGGCGATGAGTTCTGACTCACAAGATGTGGTGCGTCGCCGAACGACTGATTTTTGGCACGCTGGAGACTACGAATGTTTTTTGCGGATGTTCAAGCAAGATGGGGGAGCGGGGTTTGAAATTACTTACCAAGCAACAACCAATCTCCCAAAAATTAATCCTTTGGCACCGTGGGCGCGGTTTACTACAAGCTATCGGTTTTTTGAAATTGATGTTGGCGATCGCACAGAAGTGTACCGTTTGGGCGAAGGTAAAGATATCACCCTAATCAGTCGTCCCAAGGTTGTTTCATAATATAGCGAGGTTTTATGGCAGTAAGATTCCTAGAAAACAAGGGCAGTGGCAATATTCTAGAGATTAGTCGAGCTAGACTTTTGGAGCTTACCCCCAATGTTTATCCCCTGACTTGGGAAGCGATTCTTTCAGGTAATGGTGATAGTGCAGCTATCTTGGGTGCAGGTTTTGCCGAACGTGAAGTTTTTTTTGGTTTTGAGGGAGTTGACTTGACGCGCTACCAACTTCCGACAATCGACTGTTACGACATTGCTACTGAGCCGCCAGAAAAGTTTTTAGCTTTACGCAGCCAATACCCAAACCTACAGTTAAATTATTTTTGCGATCGCAATCTAGCAGAACTAGAACTGACAAAACTTTACGCTCCTAATAGCCTGCGGCTAGTTTCAGTTCATGGAGTATTAGATTACTTACAACCACATACGGTTACAAAAACATTACTTGATATCGTGAAGGTGCAGCCAGAGGTAATATCGATACGGTTATTTTTAATGGGCAACCCGTGGTCGCGGAATTTTGCGAGTATAGAGCAACTGGCGATGGAATTAGATTCAATAGAAATTACTACAAGTGGCTTAGTCGAGTCGATTGATTTTGATATATTTTGTCGTACAGGTGTTGTGCAATTAAATATTTTAGATCAGGATAAAATTGAACATAATTTGTTACCAAGTTACGGGGCATCTCATGTAATGCCTGATAAATTAGTTGGTTATTTAAATAGTCAAGGATATCAGCTTGTTGCAACTGATGTGTACTCACTTTCAAGTCAAGATTTACAAGGGTATGAGTCGCAGAATCACAACAGTAATAAAGATGTATCTTTAGATAATCCACATGGAATGTTGTTATTTTTAAAACGATAAAATACTCATTTGAATCGAGCTAATCAACGAAAATGAATCCGTCCACAAGGACAATTTATGAAATAATGTTGGTAATTAATATTGGCGACTGAGGTTAAGTAATTGATTCTGGTGATCCGCGATCGCGCGACAAAAGAGCAACTTGACGAAATGCTCAAAACCTGGGGAGTGTTTATAAAATTGGCAGTCGATATAGACAGATAAATTCTTGTTGGAGGCAGTCAACTTCATTATGAATGTGAAGAAGTTCTGCTGAAAGATGGTAGCAGACAAAAAGATATTTGGGGTGCTGATTGGTTTCCCTACACTCAAGAAGTAGGTTTTGAGTCGATTATCAACATCCGTCCCAGTCAAAACAATCGTACAATGGAAATTCAATCTCCTGAAATTCGAGAACAAGTAGCTCTAATTACTCGGCGATTGCTAGGAGGAATATAATGCCTGATTGGAGAGCAATTGAAGCGAGTTTTTTACGCCAACCTAAAGCAAACCGCTTAGGAGAGTTGGCAGCTAGTTTGGCGCGTATCAAATCCCGATGCCAAAATCCAGCTAACCAAGGCTTAGTTGCTGCTTTTATTGAGGAAAGTCTATTTTTTGTTGGGTTGATTATCCCAGATACAGATACCGAGAAGGTAGGGGAATTAAACCAACTACAAAGCCAGTTAAGGGAGTGGCAGCAAGACTGGTCAAATATTTGGGCAAGCCCAACAGAACGTGGAAATATCGCTGCTGTAGCCAGTAATTGGTCAGAGCAAGTGTTGAGTATGTCAGGTTTGTTATCTGAATCAATTACTGCCTAAAAAGAGGGCGTTGCTACTAGGTGTTCTGCGCTACTTGGCTGACGCTTCTCCTTTCTCTTCATTTAGACTTTCGCTACGGTAGGCTATTAACTGGCCGCTTTCATCTTGCACCATATATACTGCTTGGGGAAATACCTCCCGATGGGCTAGCGGAAGGGACATAATTTCTAAGATTTCGCCAGTATGCTTCTCAATTAGGGAAATCGAAGTTTGAGTGCTGCTTCTAATATTAATGTCTTTGTGGGGATAACCCCTCCCCCAAAGTTTTCCATTATTACTGAGAAAAATTTTGTTTTGTTGTAAAAGAGAATCTGCAACTGCGTCGGCTGCTTTTCCAAAACGAGTATTGAGTTCCTTTAAAGCAAGACTACATGTTGAAGAAGTAGAAGTTTTTAGTGAAAAAGTGAAAGCGTTAAAAAATCTAAGTATTTTTGAAAAAATATCCTTACAAGAGGAATACAGTTACATCAACTATGAGGGAAAGAAAAGCCTAACAAGCGCTGCTTATATCAGGTATCGTAGACCAATACTCAACTCCATTACAACAATTATCTCGTAATACCTATTATTGTCGCTTTAAATTAACAGCAGAAATTAAAAAAGATTTTCTAAGAATTGATTTTCAAGGTTATTTTACCAAAAATTTCACTCCTAAGAATCGCTCCTATTCCAATCCAATAAATGACTTTTGCCGCAACAAGAGCGTTGATTACCGCCTACTCTGGTATAAGAGAGAACTAGCATTATCGGGCTGGCCTCGGACTGAAATTCTATCACTTGAGTATACTCCCTTCATGCAGAAGTGGTTAAGCGAAGAAGGGGAGGAAATTTCTAGTCCCTATCCAGATGGTGATAAGTTTGAGGCGATCGCTGCTTCTTTGTACCCGATTTTACAGCAGTATTTTCAAGTTTGAATTGGTGCTTGCGCTACTCCAACCCCAACGAAGCAAGCAGAGGTAATTTCTCTTCTCTAGCGATTTCAACTCTGTTGAGTATATGTTTCTGTCACAGTGCTTTTTATCTATTAGTTATTTTTCAATATTTTTTAACTGATATATGCAAATGTGCTTGCATTGACCATAGGTAATATGTAATAAATGCAAATGTGAAGTTTAGCAGGAGATTAACGGTACTTTAGTTGTACTCAAGTTGAACTGTACTTGTACTAAATCTAAATAGGTTGTGAATTATTTTTTAATTCACAAGTGATTTGGTAAGTTGCTAGTTTAATTTGCTTTCAATTGATGTTGTCTTTCAGTTGGAATTGAGTTTGATGATATGTGAAAACGTTATCTACACCCAGAAAACACTTGCCGAAAGATACGGGATTTCCATTGCCGCTTTACAACGGTGGTATCCCTATGCCGGTATAGTTAAACCCCGAAAGCGGGGAGGATATTTTGATGCAACAACAGTCGAGATTGCGGATGTTTTCTACGTTGCTATCAAGATTCGGCGGCTGACTTGTGAGGAATATTTACAGCAGGTGATTCCTGCTGGTGGCTTAGATGCTTATTTGCAAAAAGTCAATGACGTAAGCCTTTATGATTTTTTGACTAAGCATATATCTGATGAAGAAAAACATAACCCGATTGTGCAAGCAGTAATTAGGAGAATTGAGCGAAATGAAGCATATCAACAAAGTGGCAGAGACTTTGCAGGTGTCGCCTGATGTAGTACGTACCTGCTGTCGGTTGTTAGATTTAGCTTTGCAGTCAAATGATACACTTGACGAAACAATTGAACAGCAATTAGTTCAACTTAAAGAGACAGCCTCTCGTGAAGGTATGTCCCTTGAAGAAGCTGCCCAGCACTTGATTGCAATGCGCGATCGCAAATCAGAAGTAGGCGAACATAAGTTCGACAAGCGGGAGTACATCAAACAGCGATTTGGCGTAGACCCAGAGCAAGCTTCGCCTGACAGCTTTGTAGGAATACTTTACCGAGATGCAGATAGGGGTATTCAATTAGGGGAATTACGCCATAAAGTGGTGCTTGAATCTTCGACACTTGCTCTAGAAGAATTTGTTTTTCATGGCAGCAGTTTACTTGGTGAAGGTGATACTTCCGTTCCGCCTGGTTACGATGAAGCGCAAGAGCGAATTAACTCGCGCATCGATAACGATTTTTTCGGCAAAGTGAACTGGGGGGAAGAGACTCATCCACTGTTAGTCGGTACATCGACACCGCAGCCGAGACAGTTGAAGTCCTCGCAGCCGAAAACCGCGCAATCTCCGAAGAAATAGTAGCTCAAATGCTACCCATCTGCTATCAAATACGGGATGAGAGTTTACTCAACTTGAGAAAGACATCTACCCAAGCAGTTGGTATAAATTTGCTTTCGGTAGTAGCTGGGACTGTGATTGGGACGTGGGTAGCAGTCCCCCCAACTCAAGAGAGACAGGAAATTCCGAGTATTCAACCAATTTTGATTGGTGTGGGTATAGGTGAATTAGTTGGCTTGATTCTGGCACTAGTAATAATTTGGTTTACCAGGGACGAACAAAAAACCTAATCAACTTTTCTCTCATCAAGGGAATTACTCATTTTAGTCGCATTATTGCCAGGGAGCAGGTATGAGTGCAGCATTTGACTTTTTGGTTAACACGGCAGGTGGTTTGTTGATGAACCTGGGTGTTTCTGGGATGGTGGGACAACTGTTGGGAGTGGGGGCGACCCTTGCCTTGCATCCTCTGTTGCTACTTACCGGCATAGTTGTCGGTGGTGCAGGAATTGCGATCGCACGAGAGTTAAACAAGCGCCCTCAGTTGCAGTTGGTTGTTGATAATACATGAGGGGTAAATTATGTTTACTCCTACACCTGTGCGAAATAAACAGCCAAGTCGCAGAAAGAAAAAGGTAAATGTTACCCTGTGGACGGTTTGTTCAACTGTTAGTGCGCTGTCTGTTATAGGGGCGGTTGCATTGATGGTTGGATGGAAGCAACAAGTTCCAGGTAATCAAATATCGGAGGTACAACAGGTAAAGGCGCAAGTTTCCCAAATTCGGGAAGTGTACTTAGAAAAGCTTTCCCGTACTGACTACAATATAGACCATCTTTCCAGTTACTCCTCAGTAGAGGGTGCGCCTACTCTTACGGGCTGGCGACAGTTGGCGGCGGCATTGTGGGGACAGCAATTGCGGGGTGAAATATCCAGGATGCAAGCTAATGAGAAATCTGGGTTTTATCGCCTTCACTATATGCCGGCACTGGAGATAGTTAAGTTCAACTCTCTGGATGTTTTACTAGAAGCGGCTTCTGGAAATAATAGTTTTTACTGGGGATACCGCAAAACCGATGGTACGAAAGTTGAGGAGAAGATACCAACCGGGGCGGCTGCTGTTTTGATCTTGGGTAAATTAGAGGCGATTGATTACGCTCAAAACTTGGAATCTCAACCATCAGTTGATCTGAATCAAATGCTAATTCAGATTAGGAATGCTCAAGAACCATATTCTCTTGCACAGGCGCAGCTGTTACGAGCGCGGGGGTATTTAGACCCAGTAGAGCAGATGGCACAGGTGGCAGACATCCGCGAGAGAATACGCCAACGGGAGGAGGAAAGGCGGATGTATATCCAACAAATGAAGAAGCAATTACCTCAGCCAGTTCCTAATAAACAGCCTGTTAATAAATCGAGGGGGTGATGTCATGTATGCCAAGTTTGCTGCTGCGATAATTTGCATAGCTTTGTGTTCGCTCAATGTTGTAGCGGCAGTCAAACGTACCCCTATTCGTACTACCCTTGAAGGTTCAACTCGCACGACAGTCGAGATGATGCCATCTCCCAATTCAGGAGTGCATTGGATGAGTGCAGTTATATTTCTGGCTGGATTTGCTTGTTTTTTGGGCTGGGGAATTTCTGACTATAACAATGCAGTTGAAGAAACAGATGAAGTGTCTGATAACTTCCTTAATCCCGGCAATCAACAACTTCATGTTGGTGTTTCTGATACTGATATTCAACCTTCTTTAATCCCCCCGGTTTCACCTACTCCTGGGATGAGATTAAATAGCGAGTTCTCTGCTAAGAATGTAGTCCAATTTTCTCCTCGTTCTAGTGTTTCTGGGTTAGGGCGAGTACATAGTAGTCAGTTTGTTGAAGATGGAGTGCAAAATCAACCTGGAATGTTATCTCCAGAAGAGTTTTACGCCCAACTTCAGGATGAAGATTTTTGGGAAGATACTAACTCCCAGGTAAATGATAAACCCGCCAGCTAGTTACTTAATTTGAGGTCATATTATGAGCAGAAATCAGCGCCGCAACTTTGATGTTGATTATTCTGAAGGTGGAGCAATTGTGCCTGCAAACCGTTTGCAAAATATGTTGCAGCAGGTACAGCAACAAGGAGGAATAGTAAATCAGCAACCTAACATTTCTCCCATGACTACTTATGAGACTCAGCCAGTAGAAGTTAGGTATATCAATGCACCTACTTCCTATAAGCCGAGGGTTCCTCAGATAGAGATTCCCTACATCGAGACTTGGAAAGCACATCGGCTGCATCCGCAAAACCCCTGGAGATTTGGCTGGTATCCAGTATATTTTTTATCGGATGTAATTAAATCTCCTGTGGGTGTGGCTGGTGTGGGAGTGTGGTTATTAATAATGCTGTTGAATTTTTTCCTAAATGGCAGTTATACCGGGCCGGGGTATGCGTCTGGGAAGAAGATTGAAGTTGTACCCAAGGAAGTTCCCTCTTTTGCCCTGCCTGTGGTTAAGCAATTGGAATAATGTTGGTAAAGGCAATTTTTTGGTTCGTATTGCTGGTATGGATTGCAGATATTTTACAACCGGGATATTTGCAGTTTTATAACTGGCTTAGTGCTGTGGCATTGGTACAAAAGCTTCAGTTTTCATCGCCGACTGTTGTCCCTACCGCTGCACCCGGTGTGAATATATCTTCTACTCCTGTTCCTAAACGCTATTCTCCTCAACTAAGGGAACCTGCAACATCCGGGGATGGCCTAAATTCTCCTGATTGCCGTGTAGCTAGGAATGATTTTGAGGAGGTATTGAGTACTGCAAAGATTGGTTGTTGGCAGGTTGCTCCTGCTAATACAAGAAGGCGTTGAGGCAATGCGAATAATCTTTGAAACTGACGGTGGTAAGGAGGTTAGGAATTCAACTGTAACTAGTTTGGATGAGACAGCCGATACTAGTTCGAGTGCAAATTGGAGATATGCGATCGCAACCTCAGTTTTAATTGCAGCTATGGTCATTCCCCAGGTTTCTGGGTGGGTTGAATCTCAGCTATTAGTTAAATCTCTCCAAGGTCTAATACTACCAAAAACTATTGGTAGTAATAAGGTTTTAAATAATCGTCGAATTGCCTTTCCTACTGCGGTTGGTACTCTTATTACCTCAGAGTTTGGTTGGCGAACACACCCCATTACGGGCAAACGCAAGTTTCACGCGGGGATTGATTTTGGTGCAGCAAAGGGTACGCCAATTTATGCGATTGATGCTGGTCGAGTAGTTTTTGCAGGCGACAAGGGTGGTTATGGCAAAGCGGCTGTTATTCACCATCAGGGAAGTTTATCTACTCTGTACGGTCATGCCAGTCATCTGTATGTACAGCAGGGACAACAAGTTGTGCGTGGGCAGATGATTGCAGCAGTAGGTAGTACGGGCTTTTCAACGGGGCCGCATTTGCATTTTGAAGTTCACGTTAATGGTGTAACACAGAACCCCCGTCCTTATTTACACGAATATTTAGCAACCCGTTGAAAGTTATTTAGCTATTGGCAAAAGAAATGCAAATTGTACCGATTTTTATATCAGGTGTAGTTGGTGCAGCCTGCTCTGTTGCATTTTCTTACGGAGTAGCTTCACTGCCATGTGGATTGGTATCAAAGGGTGCGGATACTGTTTGTCAGGTACGTAGCTTTGGTAAGGCACTTGATAGTTGGAAATTTGGGTTTATTGTTGGTGGTTTGGTTGGGTTTATTTTGAGTCCTCGCCATCAATTTATATCCCGTTTTAAACCCATTCATCTGTCAACGACTTCCTTGATTACTTTGGGTATTTATTTCTCAATTTCTCAAAGTACTGGTGTTTCTTCAGGGTCGTCAAATAGTTTAACAGGAAGAGTTAGTACAAGTTCTTACTCACCACATCCTGATTCTCCACGGTTGAGTGCTTTTTTAGCGACAATTCGTTGGGCAGAAACAGGAACTAGTGAGACAGAAAGTTATCGCAAGTTAGTATTTAACGGAACTTTTAATAATTTTTCTACACACCCGTTAAAGAAACAGTGCGCTCCTATTAATGGTAAAAATATTTGTTCAACTGCGGCTGGTGCTTATCAAATGTTGGATAAAAGTTGGTATGATCTTCAGCCAAAATTAAACTTAAAGGATTTTAGCCCAGCTTCTCAGGACAAGATGGCAATTGAATATATTCGTCGTAATAATGCGTTAAGTGATGTTGAAGCAGGAAGGTTTGATACTGCGATATGCAAAGTAGGTAGGGTATGGGCCAGTCTTATTTGCAACTCGTACAATCAAAACCCAAAATCTTTAGCGCAGTTGAGAATTTACTATCAGCAGCAATTACAAAAATTTGAAATTTCTAGGAGGTAAAAATCAGTGATGTTATTACCATACAATAACACTAATGGTAATATTGAAGTTCAAAAACAACAGCTTTTGACTGCAATTGTGCAGGCAAAACAAGATGGTTTGGGCAATGAAGAGATTATAGATAATGTACGGGAGACTTTACCTGATGTAATGGTTTCTTATGCTGAAACTGTTTTAAAGCAGATTGACTTTAGAGCAAAATTATCACGTCAGGTTATAGAATTTAATTTAGAATTTTTATTTCAGGTAATATACGAATCAGTAATTGCAGGTACAAATGATGATGAAATATTATCAATATGTGCAGAAAACTGTACTTTAAACCAATATGAATTTGTACGTTATGCTCTTGAATATATTCATCTCAATCGGATGCCATCGCAGTGGGAGCAAAATAACGTATATTATAAAATGATTGAGATAGTTAACATATCACCAATTGAATCTTTATTTGAATACATTGAATCAATCAAAAATATTTATCTTAAGCAAATTGGATATGAAGTAGTTCAAGAGAATCTTTATGATTTATTTTTAAGCAATAAAGAAACTAGTTATTTTACTGATTTAGCTAATAAATCTAGAGATAAATGCATTAAAAACTATTGTTACCGAACGGCAGTGCTTGTTGCGCGTGCCACAGGTAAGCCATTAGATTTAAAACTGACAGGTGATGGCTCAATTATTTTAAAAGAGCCTAAATATTTAGATAGAAATACTGGTGCAAATGAGATTGCTACTTCACAAAATTTAACTATGTTACAGGCAGGGAAGTTATTAGTTGATACGTTAGAAGATTTTAATATTAATGCTAAGTATGTTGATGCCAAAAATGGCCCTACTTTTAACCGTATTAGGGTAAAACTGGGACGGGGTGTTAGTTACAAGAAAGTAGAAGACATAGGTAATGACTTAGTGCAGCAGCTTGGTGAAGAGTTAGGCTTGAAATTTGCACCAATGGTGAGTGTAGTGCCTGGAGGAGTTGTATTTGACATACCTCGGTTAGATAGACAATTTGCTTATTTCCGCGATCATTTTACTTTTGACAGTGAACCTGACATTCATTCGGTATCCATCCCCGGTGGTATTGATGTTGATGGCACCTATGTTGAAATTCAACTTTATAGCGACAACGTGACCCATATCCTGGGTGGTGGACGGACGCGGGGTGGGAAGTCGCAGTTTGAGAAAGCAGCAATCTTATATTTAGTACGACGATATCCCCCTTCGGTTGTTCGATTAGCGCTTTCGGATGTTAAGCGCGTGACCTTTGGTAAATTTGATGGGCTACCCCATCTCGTTGCACCAGTTGCGCGTGATGCAGAGGCGACTGCTAACTTGCTTGATTACTTGGTTGAAGAAATGGAATTGCGATATCAGGAATTTGAGCGCCACAGCAGCATCGAAACGATCGCACAGTACAACTTGCGGTTTGCACCTAATTTTGTCATGCCGCGAGTGATCTGTCTGATTGACGAGTGTTTTGATCTACTTTCCGATGATAATTACTGCGATCGCATTGAGACTGCGTTGATGAAGTTGCTTGCAAAAGCTGGTGGTGCAGGGATTCACGTACTTTTGTACACCCAACGACCTGATAAGAACGTGATAGACCCGTTGATTCGCTCAAATTTTCCAGCCAAGACAGCCTTTGTTACGACTCGCCCTGAAGACAGTTGTATTATCCTTGGGGACGATAAAGACAAACGTGCGGTTTATTTACTGGGATACGGAGACTTCTTGTACAAGACAACTGAGGTGCTGCGACTCCAGGCGCTTTATGTAGCTGACGATGAAGACCCTGAATACTTCCAGCAATTACTCCTAGAAGCTAAAAATCAAAACGACCCCTACACAGCTTGGCAGTCTGGGTTAGACTTTGATGAATTTGTCGCTAGTTTGTACGGCGAGCGCAATAGTAAGGACATAGGTAAATCTAAAACTACTGCTGTTACTAAAACTAAACAGTCCAAAACTGATTTTGAGGGCAGTTTTAACTTTAAGGTACAGCTTGACGAGGAAGCAAGAAACTCAATTTTGAATTTGCATCAAAAGGGTTATCAACTTGATGAAATTGTCAAAGCGGTATTCAATTTATCCCGTCAAGATGGTAGATCGTACAAGAAATTTAGAAATGTTGTTGAGGATTTTTTAAATAGCTTGAAAGGTGGCGGTGAAGATGATATTTGAACTGACCATGCCTTTACCCCCTTGTATGAACGAAATTATCAACCAGGCACGGTCGAGTTGGCAAGCTAGTGCTGAACTTAAGAAGTACTGGACAAACTTAATTGGTGAATTTGTTAGAGAATGTGATTTTTGTTTGGATAGTAAAGTTTGGATTGAGTTCCATTGGTATCTCAAAAATTTTGCACGAGATAGTGATAATGTAGCTGCGTCCGCTAAATTTATCATGGATGGGCTAGTTACAGGACGAGCAATTCGTAACGATAACCTGACAGTTATCCAATCACCTGTAGTTCATTATTATCATCGCAGTAGTGGTGATGATGGTGTGCTTTTGAGACTTTCACAATCACCTGATTTTCTGTTAGATAATTTTATTGTATCTAACCAATTTTCCCGAAACAGCTTAGAAAAGCATAGTCAAAAAATCACATATTTAGTGTCAATTTAACTTATGAAGATATTGGATTTAAAGGATGACGATAATGTTACGTTATAAAGACTACCGTCAGTTAATCGATAAGGTAAATGCAGGCAAGAATATTAACCTATGGGGCAAGCCAAATATTGGTAAGACTCTTACTGTTAAAAACTGTTTACTCAAGGATATTAACTTAGAGTCTGTTTACCTCAATCTTGAATATCCTTTTAGTGTGGATTATCTATTCAACGTTATTCCTATTAGTTTCAGTTTTTACTACCAGCAAGATTGGCAAAATATCATAAGCAAATTATCTGATGGTTATAATAGGCTGCTGGTGATAGATAATTTTGATAGATTACACTTTGTTAGCGATACTTTTAGCAACGACTTATTTCGATTACAACAGTTAGCTCAATTAGAAAATTTTTCTTTAATATTAATATCTCGGATGCCGCTAGAATATTTCCATTTTTCAGGTTTTGCTAACTATTTTGAAAAATTGGAATTGAACGAAACTAATACTTGGACTTTTGGACAGTAGATATATTGTTTGTAAATATCGTTTTTGGTGATATTTTACTCCGGGTAGAGTGTTGTTTTAAGCAATAAAGCAAGTTCGACTCTTGCTATCACTATTGAGGATGAAACTACTGCCGATACTGAAAATTAACCAGTACGAATCTATTAAATAGTTTTGGAATTGTTAATAGAGTAAGGGGTAGGTTAGTAGTGTAGTTCTCAGTAAATCCCAATCCGTGCCGGGGCGAGAGTAATTAAAAACCTTGTGACCTGCATTTTGGAGGGATGAATTATGTTGAAGAAGTTTGCGTTTAATTACTTGAGAAACATTAATGCTGCTTTTGGAATGGTGTCTTTGACTGCTATTGGTTTGGGCGCTATAGCAACTTTTTCTGGTTTGGGTTTATTGTACTTAGCTAGGGGCGGATTCCCAATTGTTGAGAAAGAACGCTTTGAACAAATTGCCTCTACCGGCATTGGTGCTATTGTATTGGGCTTTACCGGAATTATTTTTGCTTCCTTGGGCGGTGCTTTTTTAAGTGTTGTTGAAGAATGGGAGGAAACTAATTCTAGGATAGAACCTGCAAAAATAGCTGACATAAAACCGCTTGTATTTACAAAAACTGAGAGCTTTGAAAAATCTGATGGCGTGCCTTTTATTTACACCTATACGGTAATAAATTTTGAGGGACATTCTGATTTTAAGGGCTTGGTTGTTTGCAGATTTGAGGAAGAACCGTATCGTAAATTGGTACTTTACGAGGAATTACGTTCTCACCACATTGACGACTTGATAGTAATCTATGATGAAATTGATCCAGACAAATTAATTGGACAAACCTTTTCCTCATATAAGCCTTTACCTTGTGAGGCTTTAGAGGAGCATTTAGATATACACCGACGCTATGTTAATGCAGTTAATAGCGAAGAATTTACTTCTTGCTATTTGCAAGTGTGTGCTGGGTGTAAGTTACTGCACGGTGCCAATAATATTGTTTGTGGCATTCATTCATACGGATGGTTTGAAGATGGTTGCTGTCCAGATAAGCAATGGGATGAACGTAAGGCGTTGTTTCCATTTGAGGATGATGCTGTTATCGAAAACTTAAATAGAGAAATATCGTCCAATCAGGCGAATATTTGCAAGTTTTACGGCGACCTTATTTTGTGGGATGAATACGCTAATCGTAGGTTTTCTTTTTCTTATTCCGGTATCTTGCTAAAACATTCTGATAGACTGCTTGAGCTTGGTACGGAAGCGAGACTTCTTTCTTACATCCAGTATTTCCGCACTCGAAATGTAGTGGTCTTTGACTACGTAGCATCAGGGCGAGTTTTGGAGTTTGCGAAGGAACTTAAGGGTATAGCCCAAATAGAGGTTGATGGTGATGAAATATCTATCTTTTTTGATATATATGCGTCCTGTCATCGCTTTCGCCGTGATGGTGTAGCGCTGCATCCTTACTCAACTTTTCTTCCCCAAGAACTCAAATATAACTACAACTTGGTTAGTTACGTCAACTACCTTAAGAGTAAAAAATCTGGAGTGCTGGGATGAATAAGGAAGTTTCTAAAAGCTGCGGGTGCAAGTCGGAAAAATCGCATTTTTGCAATTTCTGTATCTTGGATTGGTAATTTCTAAAATTCAACAACTGCAAATTTTGGAAAACTTGGTTCGTCTAATTGCTTAAAGGCAATTTACCCTCCTTCCTCCTGCTGGTGGATGGGATACGTATAAAAGCTTTCACTCAGTACGGGGGGTTCCCCTCCGCTACTGGGTGGCAAGCCGCTACAACGCCGCCCATCAGTAATTCATGGAGGAATCACATTATGTCTGCTTTTGCGATATCACCTTTTGTGCAATCTGTTAACGATGTTTTGTTTCCAATCGAGTTGTTTTTGACTATCTTCCCAATCTTGTACGTGATTTTTGTCCCTGCTCAATCAGCATCACTTCAAGTTAGTGATAGCGCTGCGGTGATTTCTGAAGAGTCGTCAGTTTTGCAAACTCAGGGGGATTTGACTGTTGTTGGCGGTGTTTCTGATGAGGAAGAATTTTCTGAACCAGAATCTTCGATTATTGAAACTGCACCGCTAGTTGTTGAAACTAAGATTGCGGATCAAGCTAGACAACTTGTGCTAGTAGACGTTACGGAAGAGAGGAAGAAGCTTTTGGATTTAGGTGCGCGGAAACTGCGACAGTTCTGCAAAGAACGCCAGATTCAAGGCTATTCTACCGTCTACAACCGTAAAAAACTCGATGGACTCGTTGATTTTCTGATCGCACAACAAGTGACTTCTGCTCAAGTGGTCGAGTTTGTGGAAATGCTTGCTTAGAGTTTGATGAAAAGCCTCGGTAAAAACTGGGATTTCAAAACTACTTCCTTGAGATAGGATGGTGTTTGCTTGATAATTCTTTCTATTGAGGTTGAGCTTCCAAGATGCGTCCTATACTTCTTGGCGATAATGTCGGTAATCCCCTCCGAGTAGCTTCCTCAGCTACCTGCGTATGGTAATGGTGCTTTGAACGACTGGGTTTTCGGTTCTTGCTCCATTCGCTGATTTCGACGATTTTGCTCGCCTCTGTACTTTTGCACTTCTTAGGTCTGCCTACGTTGACACCTAAAACCTCGTTAGCTTTTGCGATCGCCGACTCCTGGGTTTCTGACAAGATGGTACTTGATGTCCATCTTTTCTTCCACTTTGCTATTGAGTTTTCGGTTACGCCAATCTCTTGGGCTAAGGCTACATATTTTTTACCTTCGTTTAGCCCTAGCAAAATTTTCGCTCTTTTGCTAACTTCATCGCTGCTGGTTGCTGCTATGTGTTCTAGTGCTTGTTTTTCAATAGAATTTAATATCTGAAGACGAGGCATCTAAAAATTTACCCCTCTTTACTGTACAATTTTGCCAAATGCAATGAAGCCTGATATACTTTTTTTGTAGAGTTCATTTTTCCTAAAGATTCACTCAAGGCCCTGGTGCAAACAGGGCTTTGAGGAAAAAACAAGCCCACCTGTTACTAGAACAGGACGGAATTTTGTTTTGTCAATTTAGTTATCTAGAGCCATCATATCATGAGTTTACACAGTTTTACAAATCTTTCTTTAGATAGATGCTTTTTTTCTCAATACCAGTTCGTTAAATATCTCTTCGGTCGTATTAGTTGTCAATGGGTTGGGAATAATAGTTACTGCGCGAGAAAATCTCTCAAAGAGAATTTTCTGGTAGGTAATCTTTGGTATTTACAAGAATTAATTATTTTTTAAAATAATCACTTTTCCCAAGGGATAGAAGTGCTGCAAATGTTGCTGTATAAGCTTTTCCTGCTTGAGTGTTGGGATTTTCAAGATTGAAATTATCTTTTGAGTGACAATTTGTGAACCGGAGTATAAATATGTCTCTTGTGCAGAATCCGGCAATTGTATATATTTCGCCTGCGGAGTTGGTTGTTCATCCGAAGCTGATAGAAATATATGGTGAGAATGAGGAACGTCCAGCTTTGGAAAAAAGTATCTCGGAAAAAGGGATTCTTGAATCTTTAAAGGTATCTGCACGTACTGGTGTAAATGTCGTCTTAGCAGGTAAGTGTCGCTTGCAGATAGCTCGCCAGTTAGGGATTTCCATTGTGAAAGTGGAATTTGTCGAGTCTGGTTCGCCTGAAGAAGATTTGAAACTAGTGCTTGACTTTAATCTTCATCGCGAAGGCGGGAAGACTCATTACCAGAAATTTCACGAGGGGCAGTACTGGGAGAGTGTACTTCGTCCCCAAGCGAAAGAAAGACAAAGGGAGAGCGCTCGTCGTTTGAATGAATCGAAGTGTTCAAATTTGAATCATTCGATAAATGAGAGTAAGTCTCAATTAAAGAAGGGTAAGCCTGTGATTCGAGAGGTTTCGGAGAATCTAAATATAAGTGTTGGTAGTTATCACAAGGGTAAGAAAGTTTTTGAGTTGATTTCTCAATTACGAGAACTGGAAAAATTTAAGGCAGTTGTTGCACTGGAGATGGAATTTAACCGGAGTATTGATGCAGCGTACAAGTTTGTTTGCAATCAGGATATCTGTTACCAAGTGATAGACCTTCTGGAAGCAGATGAGATAGGTAGTATAGGCGATGGTATTGCTTGGATACGGAGTGGCGATCGCAATCCGTTTCGACGTTTCCAGCTTGACCAAGTATATCAATTCAAGAAGAGACTGCGGCCCGAGTTGGAAATTGTGGGACGGGTTATTGGTATAACTAATGAGTTTGTTGTGTTTGGATTGAGGAATTTAGTGAATATGAGCCTAGAAATTGTAAATCTACGTCCGCGACAAATTGATGCAGAATTGCAGGATGAACCATCTGCATCACAGAGGAAGAGAATATTTCACTTAATGCAAAAGTTTAGTGATGTTTTCCCAGTTCAAGTGTCTTTGGCGGAGTTATTGAAACTTCCGAATTTAACTGATAAAGAGGAGGTTTTATTGCGGATGTATGAGTCTGACGTATTTGAAAAAACTTGGGAGGATTATAAGACCCAAATGAAAGCAATGGAAGTATCTACAAATAGAAAAAAGGATAATATTCGTGCTGCATAGGTAGCTGTGGGCTGCTAATTTAGTAGAGAATTTGTCCCACAATTTAACATTACTTACTAGGTTAGCATCTCAATACTGATTGCAGTACGAGTTAACTTTTTTGGGTGCTGAACTCGTATAAAGATATTTGACTGTTTTTTGTTTTTTAACTCGGTGGCGGAGTACGAGTAATTTCGTCTTCACCAGTTGTACTAACAAGAGCCAATGTGAGGTGACACTTGTGAGTGTTACTAGCTTTGCATTGTTATCCCGAAACTCTTTTGTCGATTTAGTGACAACTTCACTAGTACAGGTCGGCGTAAATAAACCACCCATTGTAAATCAATGAAACGCTTACGCTGTATACCTTTTTGAATTTTTAATTCCGCCTTGCGGTACTAGAACTGCCTCATTTAAATAATTACCAAAAAAAAGTTGGGTAGTCGCATTGTTGTTGGTGAAGCGTGTTGGACTAAATCTTAGCCTAAGCCTACGTATGTCTAAGCCTAAACAAGTATAAACCTTTGTTTGCTTTCAACCACGAGACGATTACCAGTCGTCTCCAACAAGCGGATAACCAACCGCTTAAACATAAAAAATTCAAATTTAGGCTAACACATTTTGACCAACAGCGAGGCTACCTGATGCACAAAAATCATCAGGACAGTCACTCATGTACCAAGAAAATTTCGGGGCAGATTTTGATAACAAGCCCCAATTAAGCCTTTCACAGCCTTCAAAAAAGAAAATCAAACCCCACCTGCCCGCAGAATCCGTGGGTAAACGCTACGTAGAGCGCTTTTGGCATCCATTCGGAGTGATAGTTGCCCCCAACCAAGCAGAAGGTGCAAAACCAGCATGGCGCACCATCGATTATTACCTCCAACCCTCCCAACTGTGGAACCTGCACCAAGACAAGTCAAAACTAGTAGGTCTGCGCTTTGACGACACAACCACTTACGCGACAATCGATTTAGACTTTTTTGGGGACTACCACAACATTGAATCTATAAATCGCATCAAAGCGGCGCTAGAGGACATCGGCATAGTTGATATCATCATCCTCCAGTCCAGCTTCAGTGGTGGCTATCACCTGATCCTAACCTTTGCATCCCCCCTGCCTACTTTTGCCCTAGCTTGCGCCCTAGAGATTACCTTGAGAAATGCAGGCTTAAGAGTGCGCCAAGGACACCTAGAAATTTTCCCCAACACCAAACCATATAGTGCCAAACAAATAACCAACTACAAAGCCATCCGTTGCCCGATGCAACCGGGTAGCGGGTCATTTTTACTTGATGATGACCTACAACCAATTAACGACTCAGTTTCTATCTTCCTCGATTATTGCGATCGCGCGGCAAGTCGGCAAGATTTAACCAAACTAAAACGGGTAGCGAACAAAGCCAAAAAACAAATTTCACAGGAGAGATATCGCAAGCAAGAATCTGCTGACGTTGTACAGTGGCGTGCCAACTGGGAAGAAATCATCAGCACAGGCTGGACAGGAAAAGGACAAACAAACACCCTCCTACAAATCTTCGTAGGCTACGGAATCGTTTTTTTAGACTTAGAGAGTGATAAATTAGTCGAATTTTGCCTTACTACCGCAATTAACGCCCCCGGCTACAGCCAATATTGCCGACACCAACACGAAATCGAAGCGAGAGTGCAGCATTGGGTAGAATCCACAATTCGCAACAAATGGTACAGCGCCTACATTAGTTATCCCGAACGGCTATTGGGTACATTCGCCAACACATTTGCAGAAGCCATAGCAGGCATTAGCAGCATTGATAAACCCAAAGACAACGTAATCCCATTTGACCGTCGTAAGCAACAGAACTGGGAACGCAGCCAACAAGCCCAAAAACGCATCCAGATAGTAGTAAGGGCAATAGAGTGGGATAGAGGCTTACCAGCAGGGGCTACTGAACGAGGGAAAGCGATACGTGCTGAGTACAAACGTCGCTTTCATAAAACTATCTCACAAGAGACACTACAAAAACATTTGCATTTGTGGCATCCCACACGCTACATCTTAGATCCTTGGGCAGAAAATAGCTCAAACTCTTATCAATCAAGCAATGACGGGCAATTTAATAGTTTTCAAAACTCATCTATAAAACAGAGTGCTGAAAACCCTTACCAAAAGCAAAATGACGGTCATTTTTACTATATGAAGGTTTTATGTAAATGCTTACCTTCTGCTGCCGATGCCCCTACAGGGCAGTTGGCAGTAGCAAGTTTTGAAGAAGTTGCTGTGTCTGAAGGGGAATTGTTTGTACCACAGGTACAAGATGAATCTGAAGAAATTAATTTTAATTCTGAAGAATTGAATTTATTACAACCACAAGATTTCTCTTTAATCTCAACTGTCAATAATTCTGATAATTCATTAGTTTATTCAAATATTATACAACTGGATCAAAACGTTAATCAAAGTAATTTAGATAAGGATTTTAAATGCTTTTCTAATTCCAGCGCGTCTGAAAATTACAATAATAAAAACTTATTAATCAATTCGGTCAGTATTCCGCTTACTGCACCTACAGCTGCAATTGTGGCATCTGAAACGTCACAAAAAGCCGAAGTTAGTGAGCAAAGTACACATTCAGGCGATTCAGCAGCAACTCTCGCTTTATCAGAACTGAAGAAACTGACTAAGTTGCGACTCCAAGCAGCATCTTACGCCAAACGTGTAGCTAGAGAGTACTGCCTGATTGCACGATGCTTAATTAGGGGCAAGGAACGCGAAAGACTGGAGCAGACTGCCAAAATGCAATTTTATCTCAATTCGGGTAACAAAACTCTAATTGCAGAAGCCAACGAGTGGGCAACTGTCAATTCTGGGTGTCTACCGTTTTCGTTGGAGTTGGCGTTTCAAGAAAGTGAGAGGTGATGGTTGAATGGCATACATTCCATTCCTGTTCCAATGCTACTCATGGGCGTAGCTGGGCTAATCGCTTCTCTATCTCCTGCTCATACCGTGTAATACTCGGTAGTGGTTCTGAGAAATTCCATGTATAGTCACGCAGACAATCAAAGCAAGCCTCTATGCAACTTTCAAGCAAGGATTGGTGAGATTGGGTTGTCGTCATAATTATACCTCCGATTTGAAGTCGTCAACTTCACATGAGACAGTATTTATGCCTCTGCGCCCTCAGATTAAAAAATAACTAATCTGCTTGCGTCTACCTAATGGCACAAGAAATATTTATTACTAATGACATCAGGAAATTTCATGCTGATTTCATTTGAATATGCATAACTATTTTTTAATTAAAATTCCAAGGATTTCATATTAATTTCATCACTGTGTGGAAAGCTAAAAATATAGGGAAATATAGTGTTCTTAAAAACTGAGTTAATAATTTATGAGCTTTGATTATGACCTCTTTGTAATTGGTGCAGGGCCTGGAGGCGTTGCTGCCGCTAGACAATCTGCTGGTTATGGTGCTCGTGTGTTAATTTCTGAACGCGACCAGGTAGGTGGCACATGTGTAATTCATGGCTGTATTCCAGAAAAACTTATGGCATATGCTGCTAGTTTTTCCCATGTTTTTGAAGATGCTGACGAATATGGCTGGGATAAAGTGAATGACCGCATTGACTGGCATAAATTTATGACAGCTAAAGACCGAGCGATCCAACATCTGAATAAATTGCATATTCAGCATCTTCAAGAAGCAGGGGTAAGCCTAATTTACGGAGAGACAAGATTTTTAGATTCTCATACTTTGGATGTTGGGGGACACCAGATTACTGCCAATAAAATCTTGATTGCTGTAGGTGGAGAAGCAGTAAAACCCGAAATTCCAGGAATTGAATATGCTATTACTACACGTCAGATGTTTGAAATCAAGCAGCAACCGGAGCATATTGCGATTATTGGTAGTGACCAGATAGCAGTTAAGTTTGCTGGAAGCCTAAATGGGTTGATTTCAAAGGTTACTTTAATAGTACCGGAAGAGCGTATTTTACCAGGTCGAGATGAAGATATTAGAACTACAGTTCAAGAAAGTATGATGAAGAATGGCATTCAAATTTTCTGCAATACTGTTGTTGAAAAAATTGAAAAAGTTCAAGATAGTGTACTTTTGAGTTTATTAGGAAATGAACAAGATAGTATAACTGTAAATACCGTTCTTAGCGCCATAGGTCGAGTTCCTAATTTAAGTGGTCTTAATTTAGAAAAAGCGGGTGTTCAAGTCAAACAAGGAGCGATCGCAGTAGATGAATACAGCCGTACTACTCAGGCTAATATTTTTGCTGTTGGAGATTGCACTGACCGACCCCATTGGACTCCTGTCGCCATTGCCACAGGTCGTGCCTTTGCTGACACTGTGTTTGGTAATCAGCCCCGAACTGTGAATTTAGAGTGCATTCCCTCAGCACTTTCTTCTCGACCGGAAGCGGCTACGGTTGGCTTGACCGAAGCTAAAGCACGCGAAAAATTTGGGGAATCAATACGCTGCTATTCCCAAAGGTTTCAACCTCTTTTCGATGCCATTGCTGAACCGGAACAGAAAACTCTGATTAAATTAGTAGTTGATAGCAAATCAGACAGAGTACTCGGCGCTCATATGGTCGGTGAATATGCTGCTGAGATTATTCAATGTCTTGGACTTGCTATTCGGACAGGTATCACTAAAAAAGATTTTGATGCAACAATTGGTATTCATCCTTCATCTGCGGAAGAGTTTTTCACCTTGCGCTAATTTTTGCTACTGACAAGAGTATATAGGATTTTTATTTGATTTCTGAAAATCCAGATTAGTCCAAAGCTCGGTTAACAAAGCCTAGAGGCTTAGTATACCTACCAAGATTCAAACCTGATTTTTATATCCAGCTAATACTCCTTAATGAAAGACGCTTTTTAAGAAGTGGCTTGCTGTAAATTCAAAGGTAAATATGCGCTCCAAATCAATTTTAAGGATAGTTTTATTGACACTAACTCTAGGATTAGTGCTAATAACGCCACGCTTGGGAGTAAGTCAAAAGTCACCTAATTCTATTGAGAGCATTCCCAATTCTATTGCTCAAAGCCCCCCTGTATTTCAGCCTGCGATCAACTCAAATATGCCCAGCATGAATATGTCTGGCACAAATGAAACAAACTTTAAAAGTTCTGCTTTGATTGATACTGTTTTGATTGTTTGGTTTAGTCTGACAGTCCTCTCAGTAGTCTATGTAGCCTGGGATGTGTTCACCAATAATCCTGAACTGACTGTAATGAAGTGGGGATGGCTATTAGTGACTCTCTACACAGGAGTAATTGGCGCAACGCTGTACATTCTATCTTGTAAGGAACCAGAACCGATGCAGCATGAAGAGTTTGTCAGTTCCCTGTGGAAACAGACCGTTGGTTCAACAATTCACTGTCTAGCAGGTGATGTAACGGGAATGATCTTTGCCGCAGCAATTACAATGAGCCTCGGACTACCGATGTGGCTCGATGTAATTTCTGAGTACGTTTTCGGCTTTGCCTTTGGGCTGTTAGTTTTTCAATCTTTGTTTATGAAAGATATGCTGGGTGGGTCATATCTCAAAGCTGTCCAGCGTTCTTTTATACCGGAATGGCTTTCAATGAATGCGATGATGGCGGGAATGATTCCAGTAATGGTCATCCTGATGAGCCGCGATATGACAGCAATCGAGCCAACCTCAATTCGGTTTTGGGGTGTGATGTCTTTGGCAACTGTAGTAGGATTTGTAGTTGCCTTTCCCGTCAATATGTGGCTGGTTACCGTAGGTCTAAAACATGGCATGGGAACCGTCCGGGCGTTAGGAAAAGGTGGTCACAGTTTAGCTGCTGAAAGAGAACAAATTACAGCAACTTCCGATAAAGTGCCTGCACCCAATGCTGATACAGACCAGTTTATGGAAGGAATGTAACCATGAAAACCCGTCGAAATATAGAGATGAATTCTTCTGCTGGCGATTCGCACGCGGGTATGTCAATGAAACCCAAAGCTACGCGGGAGCAACTTCTAGCAGTGACGCTGTTAACACTATTAGCCTTAGCATTTGGTGTTTTCATCGCCGCACTCTACGGCAACTTTACCATGAGTGCTAGGAATATGCAGCCTGAGTCAATGCCGGGAATGAATATGGGCAACCAATCCATGCCTGGGATGAATATGGGCGGTACGAAATCTCTGACTCCAATATCATCGCTACCGCCTGCACCTATGAGTAGTGTCACTCAAATGAATGGTTTAGTCATGCCTCCAGGAATGATTATGACCTCTGATATGAGTATGGAAGCAATGGAAGACATGGCAGCAGTAGACTTGACAAAGATAGCCTACACTGCTCCCGTTGATGCACGAGGGGATCAGACTCTAACGCCCAAGCTAGAGAATGGTGTGAAGGTCTTTAATCTTGATGTTTCTTTGATCAAATGGAATATCCTACCAAATGTTCAGGTAGCTGCTTATGCTTTCAACCGTCAAGTTCCAGGGCCGCGGATTCGAGTTACTGAAGGCGATCGCGTCCGGATTGTAGTCAAGAACAACTTACCAGAACCAACCACAGTACATTGGCATGGCATGATTCTACCCAACAATATGGACGGCCCAGCCGATGTTACCCAAAAGCCAATTGCACCTGGTGCAAGCTATATCTACGAGTTTACTGTTAAGCAAGCAGGTACTTACTTTTACCACTCTCATAAAGATGTAGACCGCCAGCAAACTTTAGGGATGTATGGTGCATTAATCATCGATCCCAAGAATAAACCAAAAACTCCTGCCTACGATCAAGACGTTGTGGTTCAGCTTCAAGAGTGGACAATAAAGCAAGGCTATACCTTCCCAGCAATGCCGATGGAAGGGCTAATGCCTAACTTTTTCACGATTAACGGTAAAGCTTATCCCTCTACCGAAACTATAAACGCCAAAATTGGTCAGAGAATCCGCTTTCGCTTTATTGGTTCAAATAATGCCTTCATTCACCCAATGCATATTCATGGCGGCCCATTCAAAATTATTGAAACAGACGGTAATCCTCTACCCGCCGTTGCCCAAATTGAAAAGGACACTATCAATGTAGCTCCCGGTGAACGCTACGACGTAATTTGGACAGTTCGCGATCGGGGTAAGTGGTTGCTGCACTGTCATATTGCCCATCATGCAACAAACGACAACGTTGAGGTGGAAGGTGGGGGTGGCTTAACAATGATTATTAACGTTACCTGAATTAAAGAAGCTTTACTGACCGAAAGAGCTAGTTCAAAACTACACCTTTTCAGTACGAGACTTTATACTCCTCTATAAACCAAACTCTTGTTTGAGTTGAACAACCCAAGCTTTAATTCGTTCATTCGTTAAGTCAGACTGATTATCTTCATCAAGCGCTAGACCTACAAATTTACCATCGCGGACGGCTTTAGATTCACTAAATTCATAACCATCTATTGACCAATAGCCAACTGTTTCACCACCCTTTTCTGAAATTTTTTCTGACAAAATCCCTATTGCATCTTGAAAGCTATCAGGATAACCAACCTGATCCCCTGCTCCAAAATAAGCAACTTTTTTACCGCTGAAATCTATGTTATCTAGCTCATCATAGAAATCTTCCCAATCACTTTGCAATTCACCAATATTCCAGGTAGGGCAACCGATGATGATATGACTGTAATCCTTAAAATCATTTGGTTCAGCTTGTGAAATGTCATTTAATGTTACTACGTCTTCTCCACCAAATTCCTTTTGAATTGTTTCCGCTTCAGTTTGAGTATTACCTGTTTGAGTGCCAAAAAATAAACCAATATTAGCCATTCTCCCTCCTTAATTTTCCTTGTAGTGATTGTTTTGCGTTGTGTTTATGCGGTCACTACTCTAGTTTGAAGCCGCTGTCGTATCTGCGTACTATCACCTTATACTGAGCAAAAGGGTAAATAATTTATGCTATCGCCATACACATCTGATGACAAAACTTTCTCGCCTCAACTTAAGAGGTTCCAAGGGTAAACTTCATCTTCCTAATGGTATGATTGTAATTTATTTCCAACGGCTGATAATTATTTCATCCTAATTTCATCTTGATATGTATATATGGATGTTTGAGTATTTTCTCAAGAATGTTTAATCTAAATTTAGAAGTAAATGAAAAATGTATAATTATTAATAGCATATTTTTGATTTATTTATAATAAATTTTAATTATATTAGTAACTTCTATAAATAAATACTCATTAACACAATATATTTTAATAAGAATATAGATGATTAGCTTAAAATTATAGTTAGATTTATAGATTTATAAAAAAGATACATAAAAAGCAAATGCCAAAAAATAATAATTTTTTGCTATTATTAGTTCATAAAATTACTAAGATAAGTGTTGAGAAAACATACTCTCTAAATCCAGCTAAAGTTCTCCTGCTAAAAAAAGTGAAGTTTAAGTGGGGAGCGACAATTGTTGGAATATTGACTACAGTTTTGTTAATTGTTCTTTGGCAAGGATTTAACACTCGCAAAACCTCTAGCATTTCTGACTACACTCCGCCTTTAGCAATGAAAGAAGGCGATCCTTATATTCGGGCATTAATGCGAACTATTACAGCTAGTGAAGCTCTAGATTCTAACCCTTATACTTTACTTTATGGTGGTAAGCATTTTTCCGATCTCAGCCATCATCCCAATCAATGCATAACAATTGTTTCTGGCCCTCATAAAGGCGAGTGCAGTACAGCTGCTGGTCGTTATCAAATCCTTACAACTACCTGGCAAGAAAAAGTTAAGAAGTACCACAAATTCTCCAAGTCTCTAAGTATAGCTCCTGAGAGTTTCGAGCCACAAATACAAGATGAGGTAGTATATGCATGGCTCAGTGACCATCATGCTTGGAGAGCAGATATTACAACTCTTTTGAAGCAGAAAAAACTTAATCAGGTTTTACAGATATTGTCCGGTACTTGGACAAGCTTAGGATATGGTACAGAAAATAATCAAGTCACGCCTTTGCTATCACAGGTTTATCAGCGAGTCTTAACAGAGGAATTGACATTAACAAAAACAAGAGAAGAACTTAGCAAAAAAGAAGCAAGATAATAATTAGAAAAAAAGAACAAAGATAGCTTGGATCAGGGAAAGTAATGAGTTAATAATTTATGTACCTTTATTCCCTTTATGAAATTGTGCTGTTGTTACCAATGGTGTTTTTTGTACTTGTATTTCTAATAATTCGGGTATGGTCACAAATCGATAACCACGCTGTTTGAGTGAAGCGATAATTTGCGGTAAAGCCTTAACAGTGTGTGAGCGATCGCCACCACCATCATGCATCAGTACTATGCCACCAGGTTTCGCGTCTTTCAACACATTATTGACAAGTTTAGATACTGGAGGACGGCGATAGTCGATCGAGTCATCTGACCACATGAGAACAGCGTAATTATTCTTTTGAGCGTAATCAGCTACACCATTGTTGAGGATGCCATAAGGCGGACGAAACAGAAAAGTTTTTACCCCCATAGTTTGGTAAATAGCTGTTGCGGTGGACTCAATCTCACGCGCAGCAACAGACAGGTTCATATGCCGATACCAGTGATGCCACGTGTGATTACCAATTGCGTGACCATCGGCTACCTCTAGCTTGGCAATTTGGGGGAAATAATGCACCATCTCCCCCACACAGAAGAACGTTGCCTTAATATTTTGTTGCTTCAGTATTTCTAACACCTGTTGTGTGTATTTAGGTGCGGGGCCATCATCAAAAGTTAGCGCGATAACTTTATCTGGTTTATTCAGTTGTGCCTGTTGAATGATTTTTCCCTGAAACTCATTAGGGACTGTAAAGATGTGGCTGTTTACTTGTGCAACACTGGCTTTATCGGATACCGAACTATGCTGATTGCTCACAGCGCTGGCACTGAGTTGTTCTGGTTTTTTGACTAATTTTTGATGGTCTGAGCGTTCTGAAAACCAAAATCTTCCGAAACTAAAGTCGCATAGGACTGCGACTAGCGGGATGAATACTATTCCTCCAATCAATAATTTCAGCTTTACTATATTAGATTTACTTATATTTACTACAAAGGCAAATTATTTTAAATACGTTACTTTCATAACATGATTATTTGCCATATTCTGAACTCTGGCTAACGCCGGCAAAGCAAAGCAGGGTGTCACAAAAGAATTATCACCCTGTAGTCCTGTATTACAGTGTTCTAATTCCTTGTAGCTAGTCTTTGCCAAGAGCAGCAACCTTTAATTTCATCCTGATTTCATCTTCGGCTGTCAAACTATTTAGTAAGTACGATATTTGCATTGTAAGCAACCAGTTACTTGGGTGATTTTATTACCTGAGAAAAGAATAAATTACCTAAAGGGTTGACTCTCCAGTTTACTGGAGATTGCAAAATGAAATCAGGAAGAATTTAGATAATCACTATGCAACTTTCTACTCTGAAAAACAGCTTTTTGTCATTGAGCTTAGTAGCGATCGCCTCTGTTCCTATCGGGCTGTTAACAGCCTGTTCTACAACTACTTCCCAAAACCAAGCATCAAACCCGACTACCACCGCCACTGATACTAGCGACAAGCAACCGATGAACCATGACGGTGGCATGATGAATCATGGTAGTGGCACGATGAACCATAACATGGCAATGGATTTAGGTTCAGCCGATGCTAATTATGATTTGCGTTTTATTGATGCGATGACTCCGCACCATCAAGGAGCAGTGGAGATGGCAAATGTTGCACAGCAAAAATCAAAACGTCCTGAAATCAAAAAGCTGGCTTCAGAAATTATCAAAGCTCAAGACAAAGAAATTGCCGAGCTAAAACAGTGGCGTAAAGCATGGTATCCCTCTGCAAGCAGTACCCCGGTAGCTTATGATGCGAAAACAGGTAAAACAGTCCCAATGCCTCACCAGCAGATGCAAGGCATGATGATGAATATGGACTTAGGAGCGACTGATAGTGAGTTTGACTTGCGGTTCATAAATGCAATGATTCCCCATCATGAAAGTGCAATTACAATGGCTCAAGATGCATCGAGTAAGTCTAAGCGTCCTGAAATCAAGAAATTAGCTCAAAGTATCATTGATTCACAGCAAGCAGAAATTAACCAAATGAAACAGTGGCGAAAAACTTGGTATAACCAGTGAGTCTAGTCCTGTACTGCTTCTCTATGGAACGCTCCGCGTAGCTTGCTTCTTTGCAGGAGTACGCAGAAACCGCAGGGTAGGCGGGAAACCCTCCGTAGGGAACTGGCTATCTTCTCTTCTCCTTCCCTTCTCTTCTTAGGCTGCGCCCTAAGCGTAGCTATTGCCGCAGGCTTTACGGGACGCTGCGCGTAGCAAGATCCCCGGAGGGGTACGGAGACGAAGGCAGCGAACGAGACGCTCCGCGAACTCAGTGGTAGCGACGTTAAGAGCTTCACCCTAAGAGGTTTCCCTAGCTTGGGAACTGGTGTTAGCGAGTAGTCCAGCGTCAGTAAGAGCGTCACCTAAAGGGTAAGCAAAAGTATCTATGTGAAGCATGATGCAAGTATCCAATGCCAAATAAATAGGGAACACTTGCTTTCTTGAATTCCAGTTGTGTTTAGAGTGATGCGATTCTGAGAGCGGTCAAAACTTGATTTCATCCTAATTTCATTTTTGAATGAAAGACTAGTAAAAGAGTGTATTTCTAAAACTTAAAAGTACTTTTGACCGTTCGCAATTTCTTCTCTCCCATACTCAAGGATTTTTAGTAGCGATGTCTAACTCTCTGCGTTCCCAAACACCTACAACTATTCGTTATGTTTCTGGCACATTCCTGAGCCTGCTGTTATTAGCAAGTCCCACAATTGTTCTGGCTCATGGTGGACATGGAGACGAATTTCAAGGAGGAAGTGAAGCCACTTCAACTAATAATTCTATTCAGGTTGATGCCGACACAGCCAAACGGTTAGGGATTAAAGTCGAGCCTGTCCAGCGTCAGCGGTTAGCCATTGGTATTAAAACCACTGGACAAATAGAGACTCTTCCTAACCAGAAAGTAGAAGTGACCACCCCAATTGAAGGGGCGAAAGTTGTTAAATTGTTGGTGGAACCAGGTGCATCAGTAAAGCTTGGTCAACCTGTTGCTGTTGTTACTAGTCCAGGCTTGGTTACATTACGCGTGGAATCTCAGGACAAATTAGCACAAGGTCAAGCTGATTTACAACAGGCCCAAGCAGACTTAATACTAGCTCAACAAAATTATCAAAAATATCAACAAATAGCCGACTCTGAAATTGCCCAAGCACAGAGTCAAGTTGACTTTGCTCAAGAAAAGTACAACAAAGACAAACAGTTAGCCATTGAAGGTGCTTTACCCCGACGCAATGCTTTAGAATCCCAGACCCAGCTAGCGCAGGCAAAAGCCGAACTTACCAAAGCTAACAGCCGTCGGGACGTTATCGGAGCAGAAAATCAACTCAAACGCGCCCAAGCATCAGTTCAACTAGCAAAGTCAAATATTAATCGCAGTAATACTAGTTATCAAACTCGACTTGCTCAACTAGGAAATCTCCCTAATTCCAAGGGACTAGTGACAGTAACGGCTCCCATCTCCGGTAAGATTGCTGATAGAGAAGTTACTATTGGTCAAACTTTTAATGATGCGGGTGGCAAATTGATGACGATTGTCAATGATAGTCGGCTTTTTGCCACAGCTAACATTTATGAAAAAGATTTAAGCAAGGTAAGAACTGGTCAAAGGGTGACTCTAAAAGTAGCCAGTATGCCTAATCGTACCTTTTCTGGACGAATTTCCCGAATTGGTACGGCGGTAGAAGGAGAAACAAGAATTGTACCAGTACAAGCAGAGGTGAATAACTCTCTTCGGCAACTCAAACCAGGAATGTTCGCCGAGCTAGAAGTCTTAACAGACCAAACGTCCTCTGCTATTTCAGCTATTCCTACCTCAGCAGTGGTTGACGCGAATGGTAAGAAAGTTGTTTACGTGCAAAATGGTAATGCTTACCAAACAGTTGAAGTCACATTAGGTCAGACTTCTGGAGATATGGTTGAGGTTAAGAGTGGCTTATTTGAAGGGGATATGATTGTCACTCAACGCGCACCACAACTTTACGCACAATCATTGCGGGGTGGTACTAAGCCAACAACTGAAACAAAAGAAGCTCCTGCACAAGCGACTGAAGTTAAAACGCCCAGCTTCCCAGTACCTTTGTGGTTGCTAGGAGCAGGTGGAGGAGTTGTAATAGCTGCTGTCGGTTTTATGGCAGGCCGTCGCAGCAAACCTCAACTAGTTCCAGTAGGGGCAGAACTTGCCTATGATGTACCAGAAGATTCTATTAATGGTTCTACAAACTCAGATGATAACCACCGCGCGCCTCATGAAGAACCAAAAGTCATAATCATCAGTAAAAATACTCAACAATAAAGATGCTCAGTGCTATCATCAAGTGGGCGATCGCTCGCCGTTGGTTAGTCATCCTGGGTACAATTATCCTCACTATTTGGATATTTCGGACGATTATCCAAATGCCCTTGGATGTCTTCCCCAGTTTTGCACCACCCCAAGTTGAAATTCAAACTGAAGCACCAGGACTCGCCCCCGAAGAATTAGAATCCCTAGTAACTTTACCAATTGAAAGTGCAATTAACGGTACTCCTGGAGTAACGGCAGTACGCTCATCTTCAGCAGCAGGAATTTCTGTCGTCAAAGTCATTTTCAACTGGGATACTGATATTTATCAAGCTCGCCAGCTAGTAACAGAGCGATTACAACAAGCTCAAAGTAAGTTGCCGTCAGGGGTAGAAACTCCGCAAATTTCTCCGACAAGCTCCCCCATTGGTACTGTATTACAATATGCCTTTACCTCCCAAAGTACTCCTTTGATGGAAGTGCGGCGGATTGTTGATTGGCAAGTGACAAATCGCCTTTTAGCTGTGCCTGGTGTGAGTCAAGTTGTAGCGTATGGTGGCGATGTTAGGCAATATCAAGTGTTGGTCGATCCAGCGAAACTAAGAGCCTTTAATGTCACTTTAGAAGATGTAGAACAAGCGACATCTGCTGCTAATGTAAATGCTCCTGGTGGCTATTTAATTACTCCAGACCGAGAAAAATTAATTCGAGGAATTGGACGGATTGAATCTATCGAAGAATTACAACAATCAGTAATTACTGCTCGCAATGGTACGCCCGTGAAAATCTCCGATGTTGCTGATGTGCAAATTGGAGCGGCTATTAAACGGGGTGATGGCAGTTTCAACGGTGAAAAGGCAATTGTTGTGATGATTAACAAACAGCCTCAAGCCGATACTCCTACCGTCACCCGTGCTATTGAAGCAGCGATGTCAGAGATTCAAGCAGGATTACCCAAAGATATCAAAGTCACCCCAACATTTCGTCAAGAAAACTATATTGATTCTTCTATTGAAAATGTTCGAGAAGCTTTAATTGAAGGCAGCATTATTGTTGCCTTAATTCTAATTCCCTTTTTGATGAATTGGCGTAACCTAGCTATTTGTTTAACTGCCCTACCTTTATCTTTATTACTAGGAGTACTACTACTAAATTGGTTGGGACAAGGTTTAAATACTATGACTTTGGGAGGGTTAGCAGTAGCGATTGGTTCAGCAGTTGATGATGCGATTGTCGATGCTGAAAATGTCTACCGTAACCTGCGAGAAAATAAATATTCCCCCAACCCGCGTCCAGTTTTAGATGTTGTATTTGACGGTTGTCAAGAGGTACGCGATTCGGTATTTGGAGCTACCATCATTACCATAGTTGTGTTCTCTCCAGTTTTTGCTTTGGCTGGTGTAGAAGGTAGCATTTTTATCCCAATGGGATTAGGCTATATGGCAGCAGTTATAGCCTCTAGTATCACGGCATTGACGGTGACTCCAGCTTTATGTGCAATTTTACTGCCTTATGGTCGCTTGCCAGAAACAGAACCTTGGGTGGCGAGATTTTTTAAAGGACTGTATCTTCCTCTACTAACATTTTCTCTGCGGCGTTCTGGAATTGTTATAGGCGCTGCGATCGCAAGTTTAGTGGCTGCGGCTGTAATCGTCCCCTCTTTTGGCAGAATATTTTTACCAGAGTTTCAGGAGCAAACTTTGGTTAATACTCTAACTCTTTATCCGGGAGTTTCTCTAGAAGCTACTAATGCAGCTGGTGAAGCACTTCAGCACGCACTCAAGGGAGACTCTAGATTCCCCTACGTACAATTGCGTTCTGGGCGTGCGCCAGGAGATGGGGATGCAGCCGGGGTGAATTTGGGACACTTGGATATCGAGTTAAGCGACGCAGGGATGAAAGACAGGGAGGGGACGATTGAGAAGTTACGGGAGGAATTTGCTAAGTTACCAGGGGTAGCGCCAAACATTGGTGGTTTTATCTCGCACCGTATGGATGAGGTGTTGTCTGGAGTGAGGAGTGCGATCGCGGTCAAAATTTTCGGCCCTGACTTAGAACAACTCCGCACCGTTGGACAACAAGTTGATGATGTCATGAAAACTGTGAATGGGATTGTAGATTTACAACTAGAACCCCAAATACCAATTGAACAAATACAAATTAAATTCAACCGACCTGCTGCTTCACGGTATGGTTTGACAGTAGGTAAACTTTCCGAAATCATTGAAACTGCTCTGAATGGACGAGTAGTATCTCAAATTTTAGAAAAACAACAAACTTTCGATTTAGCTGTGTGGTTAAAGCCAGATGCAAGACAAAATTTGGATACGATTCGTAATTTGTTAGTTGATACTCCTAACGGTCAAAAAATTCCCTTATCACAGGTTGCTACAATTGAAAATGGTACTGGCCCTAATACTATAAATAGAGAGAATGTATCCCGCTTGATTGTTGTTTCTGCTAACGCTAATGGTAGAGATTTGCGTTCCATTGTCAATGAAATTAGGGAGAAAGTTAAGCAACAAGTGCAAATCCCTGCTGGTTACTATATTCAGTATGCAGGACAATTTGAGGCAGAAGAAAGAGCAACTCAGAATATCTTAATTTCGAGTGCGATCGCCTTTGTGGCAATTACAGTCATCATGTACCTGTCAGTCAAATCTATCCCTTCTACCGTCATGATTATGATTAATTTGCCTTTGGCGTTGGTGGGGGGAGTATTTTCAGTAGCTTTAACTGGTGGTGTTATTTCCATTGCATCTTTGGTTGGTTTTATAACTCTATTTGGAGTTGCTACCCGCAATGGTTTGTTACTTGTGGATAATTACAACACCAAAATTACTGAGGGTATACCACTTAAAGATGTTCTTATTAAAGGGTCAATGGAACGTCTGAATGCCATTTTGATGACAGCTTTTACCTCTGCTTTAGGATTAGCACCTTTAGTAATTGATAGTGGCCCCGGAAAAGAAATTTTACAACCATTGTCGATAGTTGTGTTAGGTGGGTTGTTTACCTCTACGGGGTTAACATTAGTAGTTTTGCCTGCTTTGTATGCAAAGTTTGGTAAGTTATTGCTGCCTAAGCGTACTATGTCAGTTGTAGAGGATGGCAAAGTACCAAAAGCAGTTTTTGAGCGATGATAAATATCACAGGAAATTTATCTTCTAGAATCCTTTGGAATTGAGCAAAGAATCCATGCATTAAATTCCAAATTTTTCGACTGTATTTTCAGCTATTACCTGAGCCAGAATCCCAAAATGTCTACAGATGTAATTGCAGGATATGGTGTTGGATTTTTGTGGCTGATGATATGTATTACAATGCTGAAGCTACAGAGATTGAGGCAAGGGCAATCACTAGAGTAAAACCTTCAATAACGTTCGTTGTGTATCTTCATGGAGAATTGGTATTAGTAGTAGCAAGTAATAATTGATTATCGTTTTTGGAAGCCTTTTCCTTTATAATTAACTAATTCTTCATAGCCAGGCATATATGCATAGCTATCTCTAATATCCAAGCCTAAAAATCTGGAAAAACGTGCAGAATCGTTTCCTACTAATTCTCCTTTTCGGGGCTTACCTTGGTAATTAGCTAAAGCAATTTTAGCTTGACGTAACGATTTTACAGGTACAAAAACATCTGTTTGATCAAAAGACCATAAATCCTCAGAACGTCTTGCTGCAAACAATAGTTCTCCTAACGCTTGGTTTTTAGAATCATCTTGTTTATAAGTTAAAGCTAGATGCTTATCTAAATAAATAATTCTTCCTGAATTAATATTTTCTGTAATATCTAAAGAGTCAATTAAATTCGATAAAAATTTTCGACGTTCAGGGTAAGTAGCACCGAGAAAAGGAATAACACCGACTACCCAACCTCTAGCACCTGTTTCTTTATGAATCTCATAATTATGAGAACATTCTTTTAAGCACGGGATATAAAATTTATCAAAAGGAATTCTCATCTGAGAAATTGTTTGTATATTAACGGCTAATATAAACTTTTTAAATGATTTTGATTCCTCTAGTACCTTTATTAAGGTAGAATCATAAAAAACTTTGGGCTGGCTATGATATTTCTCCCATAACATATCAAATACAACTCTAAAATCTCTGCTATCATTGAGCAAAAAATCATTCACTTTTTGATAGCCATAATTAGTAAAAACTTGTGATTGTATTTGTCTTAACTTTTCATTACTTTTAACTATAGTATTGCCAATACGGATTTTAGACATAGTATTGTTTGTTTTTAAGTGACTTTTTAGGAACTAGGAGGTAAAAGTTCTGTTAAAGGTGTAGTTTCACGTTCAATTATATTGATACTAAGAAATTCTGCTGCTTCGTTGGAACTGAGTGGAACAGTAAACAATGAGATGCATATAATTTACCTGGTCATTTCCACTTGTACATGGAACAGCGTGGTAGATAATCGGAAACCTTTCTTGAGAATGCATAATTAGAGATTCTGTTAATCTGGCAAGAATTCGGGTTCCACCAAATATGTAGCTCCGTTCTTGAGCAACTTTCAACTCTGCTAAAGTCCACCAATTAAAAACTATTTCACCGTCAGAACTATCACTAAGCCCCCATTCTTGACGATAACGTTTTGGAGTCAGAGTTAGTAAACCCTTACCTTCTTCAATTCGTCGCCGCTTCGCCAGTCTAATCAATGAGGAGTCAAATGCGGTAGCAATAGCTGACCTAAAATCTGATAATTTGTCAGTCAACTCGTTATATTTTATAAATGTAAAGGCATCTCCAAGCCCTTTAATTTCGTTGGTGATTACGTTCGCTACTAAAATTTGATTCCCGTTAACTAATTCTTCAAAATTTAATGAGCTATCGAGATGTGGTGACTTAGGTGGTTTACCAAAACCTTTTCCACCCCTACGTTTTCCTTTTGCCATCACTTACCTCTATTGCTCAACTTAATCCAAAAAAGGTTTGCTCATAGGGAGTAAAAGCATTTTCTACCAAGGGTGATACATTTACTCACGGTAACATCTACCGAATTTTTAGCTTATCACAAATATTCAACCCTAATTTCATCCTGATTTCATCTTCATTTGAGACATTAGATACAGTGCCAAACTGTCAAAACTACAGATTATCCCAGATGGATTCACTGTATCGTCAAGCAAAAAACCCTTGAGTTGTCTCAAAAATGCTCAATTCCATTGTCAAATGGTCGATCGCGCAAAGGTGGCTAATCGTTATTGCCTCCATATTAATTAGTCTGTGGGGATTGCGCGTGATAACGCAAATGCCGCTCGACGTATTTCCTGCCTTTGCTCCGCCCCAAGTAGAAATTCAAGTTCAAGCTTCTGGTTTAGCACCAGAAGAAATCGAGTCTTTGGTGACTCGCCCAATTGAGAGCGCGATTAATGGCACACCAGGACTGGAATCTCTTCGGTCTTCATCTGCTATTGGAATTTCTGCTATAAAAACTGTCTTTAGCTGGGATACTGATATTTACCGCGCTCGTCAACTAGTAACAGAGCGATTACAAGGGGTGAAACTACCACAAGGGGTAGAGCAACCGGAAATTCTACCTGTTAACTCGCCCTTGGGATGGGCCGTCAAATACGCTTTTTCCTCCCAAAGCACCGACATGATGGAGGTATGGCGTATTGTCAACTGGGATGTGAAAAATCGCTTGCTGGCTGTACCAGGGGTAAGCAACGTATTTCTCTACGGAGGCGATGAGCGGCAGTATCAAGTTTTGGTTGACCCTGACAAGCTCAAAGCCTATAATGTCTCCCTCCCAGAAGTCACCCAAGCAGTGCAGAATGCTAACGTCAATGTGCCGGGAGGATTTTTGATTACTCCTGACCAAGAAACACTAATTCGGGGAATTGGGCGAATAGAGTCAATTAATCAACTCAAGCGTTCGGTTATCAAAGCTGCGAAAGGAACACCCGTATTACTGGAACAAGTGGCAGATGTCAAAATTGGCCCGGGACTAAGACGAGGAGATGGACTATTCCAAGGGAAACGAGCAGTAATTTTAACTGTTTCTAAGCAGCCAGCCGCAGATACACCGACCGTAGTCAAAGCTGTGGAGGCAGCAATGGAGGAGATTAAACCAGGGCTACCGCAAGATGTTAAGTTTACTAAAACCTTTGATCAAGATTTATTCATTGAAGCTTCGGTCAAAAACGTTGAGGAAGCCCTGCGGGATGGCATCATTATTGTTTCAGTCATCCTAATTATCTTTTTGATGAACTGGCGCACAGTAATTATTAGCCTCAGTGCGCTGCCTCTGTCGTTACTGTTAGGCATGATTATTCTGAGTTTGACTGGACAGGGCATTAATACAATGACCTTGGGTGGACTAGTAGTTGCAATTGGTTCAGTGGTAGATGATGCGATCGTTGATATGGAAAATGTCTACCGCCGATTGAGGGAAAACCAAATAGCTGGCAACCCGAAAAATCCTTTACAAGTAGTGTTTGACGGTTCAGTAGAGGTACGTGTTAGTGTTTTATTCTCCACTGTCATTATCGCAGTAGTATTTGCACCGATTTTCGTTCTGTCTGGGGTGGAAGGTCGCATTTTTACACCGATGGGAATGGCGTATTTGCTATCAATTCTCGCTTCTACCTTAGTTGCATTAACCCTAACTCCAGCGCTATGTGCTTTATTATTAGCAAATCGTCGTTTACCGAGTGCGGAAACTTGGCTAGAGCGCAAAACACATCAATTTTATCGTCCAGCGTTGAAGTTCTCGATTCGTTACCCCAAGGTGATTTTAGGGGTGGCACTTGCGGGCTTTGTAGCTTCTATAATTATTCTGCCTGGATTAGGCAAAGTCTTCCTGCCAGAGTTTCAAGACCGCTCTTTGGTCAATTCAATAGTTCTTCTACCTGGGGAATCCCTGAATGCGACTAACCAAGCAGCTTTGGCAGTGATGGATGCCCTGAAAAACGATCGCCGCTTCGATGCCATTGCCTTACGATCTGGGTTTGCTCAAGGAGATCCAGAAGTGGCAGGGGTCAACTTTGGCGAGTTAGATGTGCAGATTAGCGAAGAAGGAGCGAAAAATCGGGAGAAGACTGTTGAAGTACTCCGCAAAGAGTTTGAAAAACTTCCTGGTGTCGCAACCAACATTGGTGGATTTATCTCCCACCGAATCGATGATATTCTTTCTGGGGTAAGAAGTGCGATCGCAGTTAAAGTTTACGGCCCCGAACTCGAACAACTCCGCACCATTGGTAAACAGGTACAATCCGCCATGAGTGGTATTCCCGGCATTGTGGATTTGCAACTAGAACCCCAAGTCCCAGTTAAACAAATTCAAATTCAATTTGACCGCGATGCAGCTGCTCGTTATGGGTTAACTGTGGGGGAACTGGCAGAAACGATAGAGACTGCATTGAATGGAAAAGTAGTTTCTCAAGTGTTGGAGAAGCAACAAACGTTTAATCTCGTTGTGTGGTTGCAAGATAGCTCGCGTAACAATTTGGACGTGATTGGTAACTTATTGGTAGATACACCCAACGGGCAGAAAATTCCCTTATCCCAGGTTGCCAAAGTTGATTATGGCACGGGGCCAAGTACCATTAATCGTGAAAATGTTTCCCGGCTGATTGTGGTTTCTGCCAACGTTTCTGGCAAGGATTTGGGTTCTGTAATTAAAGATGTACGCGATCGCGTCAAACAAATTCAACTTCCTGGAGGCTACTATGTCCAATTTGGCGGTCAGTTTCAGGCACAAGAACAAGCAACGCAGACATTGATAATTGCAGGTGCGGTTGCCCTAGCAGCAATTTCTGTGCTGATTTACTTTGCCGTCAAGTCTATTCCTGCCACGGCAATGATTATGATTAACTTGCCACTAGCGTTAATTGGCGGTGTAATTTCTGTTGCTATAGGTGGTGGGATCATATCCGTCGCTTCAATGGTTGGTTTCATTACTTTATTTGGTGTAGCTACTCGCAACGGATTGCTGTTAGTAGATAACTATAACAATCGCCTCGCTGAGGGAATACCACTCAAACAAGTGATTGTTGATGGTTCGATGGAACGATTAGTTGCGATTCTCCTTACAGCACTTTCGTCAGCGCTAGGTATGGTTCCCCTAGTAATTGGTTCTGGTGCAGGTAAGGAAATTTTACAACCTTTGGCTGTGGTAGTGTTAGGTGGCTTGGTTACTTCCACTGCTTTAACACTCTTAGTTTTGCCGGCTTTATATTCGCTATTTGGGAAATTTTTGGTTCCCAAAAAGACTACACAAATACAAGAAATCGATGTTACTCAAGGTTCAGTTGTATGACACTTAATTTATTAATTCTTCCCAGATGTCCACCTGGGAATGTAGAGATATTCATACGCTACGTATGGGATTGAGCGAAATTTTTCTAATAATCAATGAGGAGTAAATCAATGCAATCATTCAAATTAGGCTTTGTTGTTTTCGCCAGTGTAGGATTACTTTTTTTGGGAGCTTGTGGTAATCAAGCTTCTGAGTCCAGTAGTAATCCTTCTAGTCCTTCTACAGAAAATACTAATAAAACCGAACCAGCCGCCAAAACTGAAACATCTGCTCATGGCGATTCGCATGGTAAAAATGCTCAAGTTGTTGAAGTAGGAAAATATCACTTAGAGTTAGTGCCTGAGAAAGAAGGTAGTACGACTCACTTAGATTTATATTTGCAAACAGGTGAGAAACACGAAGCAGTTCCAAATGCGAAAGTTACTGCTGATATTCAGTCACCAGATGGAAAGCAAAAAACAGTTCCCCTAACATATGATGCTGATGGTAAACACTACGCTACTAAGCTGGAGGGAGTTACGGCGGGTCAATATCAAGTAAAAGTTACTGCGGATGTTGGTGGTGAAAAAGTCAACGGTAGGTTTAGTTTTAATTAGTAATCCGAGTATTTAGACATCGCTTGCAGGGCAGTTATGGCTTATATTGATAGTCATTCATTAAGTTAGCCTAAATTTCAGGGTAAGCCTTCCTCGCCCACCCTGAAAATAAGCTGATTAAAAATGATTTTTACCTAATTTCGAGCCTGAATATTTGTGATTTGAACCATATTTTGGTTCTTGGCAACTTTTGGTGATCTTGGTTGAGACAAGGCAGAAGGCAGACGGCAGAGGGCAGAAGGAAGAAGAAAGGAAAAATTTCCACAATTGAAGCTCTGCTTGGATTATAAAATATCTGCATCACTTGAAAGCCGTCAGCGATCGCCCCAAAAGGTCACAAGTCCCACGCCCAGATAACAAAATGTTTTAAAACCTTCTGCCGTCTGCCTTCTGCCATCTGCCTTAAAGTGCGTAACTTTCAATGATCACCAAAATCTGACAAGAACCACGTTATGGTTCAAAATTTGGTCATGCAGGGGGTAAAATCACAATATTGCTTACTGCTGAATCTGCTGAAGGAGAGTTTGTGTTTGCTGATACCTCTGGGTATCTCCTTCTTGTTGAAACAGACTTGCAGCTTGCTGTAAATCGGTAATAGCGCTTTTGCGATCGCCTAAAGCATATTCAGCAAGTCCTCGGTTGCCGTAAGCATCAGCTAAGTTGGGATTGATTTTTAGTGCTAAGTTAAAATCTGCAATCGCCAGCTTGTGATTTCCCTGTTTATAATTCAAAAAGCCCCGATTGTAGTAAGCATCTACAGACTTCGGATCAATTTTTATTACCTGGTTAAAGTCGGTAATCGCAGCTTGAATGCTTCCTAGTTCCGCATGAGCAGTACCCCGACTGTTGTAAGCATCTGTATGGTTGGGATTTAATCGCAGTGCTTGATCGAAGTCAATAACGGCTGCTTTAAAATCTCCTAATTGAGACTTTGCCAAACCTCTTAGGCAAAAACCTTCGTAGTATTTGGGATTTAACTGTACTACCCGACTAAAATCTTCTATCGCGCCGTTGAAGTTGCCTTGCTCAAGCTTTTGCACACCCTGGTTATAATATTGATGATAATTCATCTGTTGGATGCGCGTTGGTGGTGACTGTGCAGCTAGGACAGCAACAGGTATTCCACTCAGTACGCTAGTTGTTATTCCCAGGATGGCAACAGAAGATTGAATGTAGTTCATAGCTTGATTTTCTCCGTGTAAAACATATAAAGACAGACGCACGGGATTGTTCTCAGATCCATCCTAAGCGGTTTAAAGCTTCAAACCCAGCCAGCTAAGGAGAGACCGCTTTCACTCCTATACCACCCGTGTTCTTAATTGCTCGTTGTGTGTCGTGGATCTGGGCCTTCGGGCTGGTATCTTTTTTCAGGGCAAGTGCCTAACCCAAAATACTTTGTAATAGCAACCAAACATTTAGCCCAACGATGACAATAGCAACTCCCCAGGATAAAGATTTGAGCCATAAGGGATTTACAAACTCACCCATTAAGCGACGGTTACTTGTAAACATTACCAAGGGAATCACTGCAAACGGTAACTGCAAACTGAGGATAACTTGACTTAGAACTATGAGGCGGCTTGTGCTATTTTCCCCAAAGATAATAATTGTAATCAACGCTGGAATGATGGCAAGCAGACGGGTAACTAAACGCCGTAACCAGGATGGAAGGCGAAATTTTAAAAAGCCTTCCATGACAATCTGCCCAGCCAGAGTTGCAGTCAGTGTTGAACTTTGACCGGAAGCAAGTAAGGCAATCCCAAAGATGGCACTAGCAGCACTAACACCTAACAATGGTGAAAGTAATTTGTAAGCTGATTGGATTTCTGCTACATTCTGATTACCAGAAAAATGAAATGTGGCGGCAGACACAATTAAAATCGCTGAGTTGATAAACAGTGCCAAAGATAGAGCAAAAGTTGAATCAATTGTGCCAAACTTAATTGCTTCCCATCTTTTTTCAGTAGTAGGTTGCCAATCACGGGTTTGCACAATAGATGAGTGTAAATATAAGTTGTGAGGCATCACTGTTGCCCCTAAAATGCCAATAGCAATGTAGAGCATTTCTGGGTTACTTAAAATCTCTGCTTTGGGCAGATATCCAAACATTATCCCCCCCATATCAGGTCGAGAGAACAGAATTTCTGCTGTGAAACAAAAGCCTACAGTTGTTACCAACATTATTACCAGGGCTTCTGTATAGCGAAAGCCTTTACTTTGCAGGAATAGCAATACCAAGACATCCAGCGCAGTGATGCACACACCCCATACCAAGGGAATACCGAATAAAAGTTGCAGGGCGATCGCACTTCCCAGTAGTTCTGCTAAGTCACAAGCGGCGATCGCAATCTCACACAGTATCCACAAACAAAAGCTTACCCTTCGTCCGAAATAGTCTCGACAAGCCTGCGCTAAATCTCGCCCCGTAGCAACTCCCAAACGTACACACAAAGATTGCAGCAATATTGCCATCAGGTTCGACAGCAGGATCACTGTTAACAGAGTATAACCAAACTTTGACCCACCAGCGATATCTGTTGCCCAGTTTCCAGGGTCTATGTATCCAACTGAAACCAAATACCCTGGCCCTGCATAAGCCAGCATCTTGCGCCAAAAGCTGTTGCTGTTAGGGACTTTTATACTGCGGTGAACCTCTGGTAAGCTAGGTCTGTTTTCTGGGGGAGTCATTTACTTTGCCGTTTGATATTTTCATATTATTTTCATAATTCATTTTTTCATATTCTTCTCATTATTTGAGAAAATCTGGCATGAATATTAATCTTCTCAAGATTTTATAAGTAAAAATACTGTCTTACTACCAATAATAGTTGTTTTTTATACTTTTATTAGAACACAATCTAATAAGATAAGATTTGAAGTTCGTAAAGAATCTTTATAATAGCTAGGATGTTCTTAAGTGAAAGAATACTAAAGTCCTTACTTAACTTCATATAGGCTGGCTTGTTTGAGATAGGCGGTGGCTATCTTGTCTGGCAATGCTTAAAGGATGGAAAGCCTTTCTGGTGGGGAATTGCAGGAGGTGTTGGGTTAGCTTTATACGGTATGCTTGCTACTCTCCAGCCTGCTAACTTTGGTAGAGTGTATGCTGCCTATGGAGGCGTATTTATTGTGATGGCAATGCTTTGGGGTTGGAAGATAGATGGGGTAGCTCCAGATCGCTACGATATGCTAGGAGTCTGTTTGGCGCTACTGAGTGTATTAATTATTATGTATGCACCCAGAGCATAGAAAAGAGCAGTTTATTTTACTTTACTGCCATTGTCGGCATTGGTATGGCGAGTGCCTGCCACATCTTTTGATACTTGAATATTATGAGCAGTAGCAGGAGTCACAAATAAGGCGAAAAACAGCGTGTAACCTGCATTTTTATTGATACTTGATAGATATAACATTTTATTTGCAACTTTTACACAAGCCACAGCCTACGTCAAAAGACAAGTTGTCAAACTTAACTTTTTTAGTAATTTTATTTATATCCTTTAGGAGGGTATTCAATTCTCATCTGTTGATAAACAGGTCAGTTGCTGACGTTCTTCTGTCAAGGGTAAGTGAACGATGAAAGTGCTACCTTTACCAACTTGGCTTTGCAACTGTATACTACCTCCATGAGCCTGAACAATTGCTTGAGCGATCGCTAATCCCAATCCAGATCCACCAGTACGACGCGAGCGATCGCTATTCACTCGATAAAAACGGTCAAAAATCCGCTTTTGCTCGTGCGATGCAATACCAATACCTGTATCTTGAACTTCAATCACTGCATCAGTGTTGCTGCGCTTGAGAATGACAGTTACATAACCGCCAGCAGGGGTGTATTGAATAGCATTGGCAATTAGATTAGAAAGCACACGCAACAGTTGATCTTCATCTCCCATCACGTATAAAAGCTCTTGGCATAACACCAAAGATGTTAGCTGCAAAGAAGCCGCAGCCGCTAACGCTGAAAATTCTTCTATCAGGTCATTAATCAAAATATTCAGACAGCAATGTATTTGTTCTGTCGCTAACATTTGCTGTTCCAATCGAGACAGTAACAGCATATCCTGAACTAGTTCAGCTAGTCGATGATTCTGACGTTGAATAGATGTCAAAATATCTTGCACTTCCTCTGGTAGATAATCCATATCAAACAAAGTTTCTACCGTTGCATTAATCGCTGCAAGAGGGGTACGCAACTCATGAGAGGCATCAGACGTAAACTGTTGCATTTGTTTATACGACCTGTCAATTGACCGCATTGCTAACCCTGCCAGCCACCAACTAGAACCGCCAACTAACAATACCGTAATTGGCAATCCCACCGCCAAAATTAATTTCAAAGCAGCGAGACGACTATCAAGGTCATTGAGATTGCGCCCTACCTGAATATAGCCCCAATCTTGATTATCTTGAGTGTGCAGCAGTAGAGACTTTTGACTGTAACGATTACCTTGCAAGTCTTTAACTGTTTGCCACACTTGGGTTTGCACAATCGGTGGCAATTCATCAGGTTGGAAACCTGCCACTGCAATTAACCGTCCTGAACCATCGACAAAACGGATGTAATATTGCTTCTCTTTGTATACAGTACTAAAAATGCCGTGTTCATTATGGGTGCTTTGACTGTGACTCAGGATATTTTGGGTAGGACAACTGGACTCAGCTAAACAAATATTTGGTAAAACCTGCTGGAAAACTAGCTCTGTAATACCAGGTTGTTTCAAAGTTGGTTCAATTACATCATGTAGTGTACCTGCTACCGATTCCAGTTCCCGGTTGATAGAAGCCACATAAGCATCAATGATTACCTTGTAAACCACAAAACCGCATAAGGACAGAATTAGAGCCATAACTACCGCATACCAGGTAGCCAATTGCCAGCGAGTCTTACGAAATAGTCGAATCTGCAT